>JASIGB010000509.1:0-3274 GCA_030045355.1 Bryobacteraceae bacterium | reverse complement strand
ATGCAATTCGGCGGATTCCGCGGCTACGGCCGCTTCGACTATGAGTCCGGCCCCAACGTCCCTTCGGAATTCTACTGGAGCCGCTTGCAATACACCTCCGGCTTCTCCGACGGCGGCCGCTACGGCTTTCGCTTCTTCGGCGGCGGCTGGTCGCGCGATTATCCCAAGGCCGACAACGATTGCCTCATCGCCCTGCGCCGTCTCACGCGCATCAACTCGCCCTCGCCGCTCAATGTCGCCGATCTCCGCAGCGACCATATCTTCGACTACCCTTGGATCTACGCCGTTGACGTCAACACCTGGACCTTCACCGACGCCGAAGCCAAGCGCCTGCACGATTATCTCTACAAAGGCGGCTTCCTCATGGTCGACGACTTCCACGGCACCGACGATTGGGAGCACTTCATGGCCGGCATGCGCCAGGTGATCCCCGATCGCCCGGTCGAAGATCTCGCCGACGCCGACGAAATTTATCACGTCCTGTACGACATCAACGAAAAATTCCAGATCCCGAGCGAGGTCTACGTCAACACCGGCCGCACTTACGAAAAGGACGGCTACGTCCCCAAGTGGCGCGCCATCCGCAACGACCGTGGCCGCATCATGGTCGCCATCTGCGCCAACATGCACCTGGGCGACGCCTGGGAGTGGGCCGACAGCCCCGAGTATCCCGAAAAGTTTTCCGGACTTGCATTTCGCATCGTCCTCAATTACATTACCTACTCCATGACTCACTAGAGAATGACTCACGAAGATGACTCACACGCGCCGCCTCCCACAATTCCCAACCAGCTCGGGCGCTGATGTTCGATTTCTTTTTTAAATACCCACGTTCCGTCTATGCGCGCGGCCAGTTCGCGCTCTTGGGCGCATGGCCCAAGTGGGCGCTCGTGCTGCTGATCATTACGGCCGGCTTCGCTCTTGCCTGGCTGATTCGTTCGCGGCTGGCCCAAGCCGCACCCATCATGCGCGGTTGGCGCGTTTGGGTCATCTGGAGCCTGCAGACGCTGCTCGCCGCGATTTTGCTGATCCTGCTCTGGCACCCGGCGATCACGATCGCTGAACTCCGCCCGCAACAAAACATCATCGCGGTGCTCATCGACGATTCGCGCAGCATGGCCATCTCCGAAGACGGCGCCACGCGCGAAGCCCAGGCCGTGAAGACCTTGCAGAGCGGACTGCTCGCCAATCTCAACCGCTCCTTCCAAACGCGCTTGTATCGCTTTGACGACGTACCCGCGCGCATCGAAGATCTCGATCGCGTAACACCCGCCGCTCCCTCCACTCGCATCTCCGACAGCCTGAAACAACTCAGCGCCGAAACGTCGGATCTTCCCATCGGCGCCGTCATCCTGCTCAGCGATGGCGATGACAACACCGGCGGCATCAGCGCGGACGCTATCAACGCGCTGCGCGCGCGTCGCATTCCCGTCCACACCATCGGATTCGGCCGCGAACGCGCCGCGCACGACGTCGAGCTCGACGACGCAGTCATCGCCCCGCGCGCCCTCGCCGATTCGCGCCTCGCCGCCCGGATCACATTGCACCAGCGCGGATACACGGGCCGCCAAGTCAACCTCGCGATTCGCGACACAAGCAACGGCCAATCGAAGACGCTCGCGGCTCGCACCGTTACCCTCGCGTCGGATGGCAATCTCCAGACCGAAACTCTGATGTTCGACGTCGGTGGCGCGGGCGCCAAAACGCTCCAGATCGCCGCCCTTCCTCTGCCTGGGGAAGAAAACACGGCCAACAACATGCTGACTCGCGTGGTGAACGTCGGCTCCGATGCCCGCCGCATCCTTTATATCGAGGGCGAACCGCGCTGGGAATACAAATTTATTCGTGAGGCAGAAGAAGAGGACCGCATGGTGCAGATCGTCTCCATGGTTCGCACCAGCGAAAACAAGATTTATCGCCAGGGCATCGCGAACCCGCAGGAGCTCGCCTCGGGATTCCCTTCGCGCGCCGAAGATCTCTTCACTTATCAAGGCTTGATCATCGGATCCGTGGAGGCTGCCTACTTCACTCCCGCGCAGCAGGAGCTGATCCACGAATTCGTCGATCGCCGCGGCGGCGGCCTGTTGCTTCTCGGCGGCCAATATTCGCTCGCCGATGGAGGCTGGAACGGCTCCACGCTCACGGACCTGTTCCCCACCGTGCTTCCCACGCACACCGAGACGTTTCACCGCGAAGCCGACCCGCGCAACGGCACCACGCACACCTTCGCTCAGCTCGCCCCCGCCGGCGCCGACAGCGTGATCACGCGCCTGGTGGACGACCCCTCCGCCAACGCCGCCAAGTGGAAGGCGCTCCCGTACCTGATGGACTACGAAGATCCCGGCACGCCTAAACCTGGTGCCACCGTGCTCGCCAACATGATTACGCCCGAAGGCCGCACGCTGCCGCTGCTGATCACCGAAAACTTCGGCCGCGGCCGGACCGCGATCATGGCGACGGGCGGAAGCTGGCGCTGGCAAATGAGCCTGCCGCTCGGCGACACCGCTCATCATTTGTTTTGGCAGCAGCTCCTGCGCTGGCTCGCATCCAGCACGCCCGGCCACGTCACCGTGTCCATGCCTTCGCAAACGCTGCTCGATAACGGCGCCGTCGCGCTCACCGCCGATGTCCGCGACCGCCAATACAACCCGGCGCCCGACGCTCGCGTGGAAGCGCACATCCTGGGGCCCAGCGGCACCAGCGCTCTGATCGAAATGACGCCCGTGCCCGATAATCCCGGCCAGTTCCAAGCCGCATGGTCCGCGCCCAAGCCCGGCGCCTATTTGACCGAAGTCACCGCGCAGCGCACGGATTCCAGCACCGGCAAGCTCGCGGAAGTCGGACGCGACGTGATCACGTTTCAGCGCATCGATGGCGTGGCCGAGAACTTCCACACCGAACAAAACCGCGCTCTGCTCGAACGTCTCGCCTCGCAAACCGGCGGCGAATACTGGTCGCCCGCCGATGCGTCGAAACTCTCGCGCTCCATTCCCTTCTCCGAAGCTGGCGTCACCGTCCGCGAGACCAAGGATCTTTGGGACCTGCCGCTTGTGTTCCTGGTGCTGCTCGCGCTCCGATTTTCCGAATGGTGGCTGCGCCGCAAATGGGGGATCGTCTAAATGGGATTCCTCGCACCCTGGTTTTTGGTTGCCGCCGCCGGCGTCGCGCTCCCGCTCTACTTGCATTTGCTCAAGAAACTGAAGAGCACGCCGCACCGTTGGCCGTCACTCGCGTTTTTCGAATCGCGCACGCAGAGTTCGACGCATCACCGCCG
>JASIGB010000508.1:0-6094 GCA_030045355.1 Bryobacteraceae bacterium | reverse complement strand
AATCCGCCGCGTCTGGTAATGACCACACCCATGGAAAGCTTCTCGATCATTTGGGTCGAGCTGCCGTTGCTGTGTTCGGTTTTCCTGGCGTCGCCGTGGATCGTGTACCAGGTCTGGGCCTTCATCGCGCCCGGTCTTTACAGGAAAGAAAAGCGCATGGCCCTGCCGTTCGTGCTGCTGACGGCCGGGCTGTTTATTACCGGAGGCTGTTTCGCGTATTTTCTGGCGTTCCGCTATGGCCTGGAATTCCTATTGGGGATCGGGATGAGCAACAACGTCCAGCCAATGGTCACTATCACGGAATATTTCGACCTGTTTGTTAACGTGATGCTGGGCGTCGCGTTGGTGTTTGAACTGCCGGTGGTGATTTTCCTTTTGACGCTGCTGCACCTGCTGTCGCCGCGCTTTTTGTTGCGCCATTCCCGTTACGCGATTCTGGCGATTGTGATCATCGCGGCCATCATCACGCCCACCCCGGATGTGTTCAACCTGATGCTGTTTGCGGTCCCGATGTGCGCCCTGTACTTCGTCGGGGTCTTCGCGGGCATGCTGCTCGTGATGCGCCGGGAAGGCCGCGCTGTGCCGTGGCGTAAGATACTATTAACCGCGCTTATCGTTCTGGTGGTGGTTGCCGCCGCGGTTTTCGCAATCTACCATTTTCATCTGCATTTCAGCAAGAATTGGCCGTACCTGATCCGTTAGCGTTCCGAGGAGCCGTACGACTACGGCGAGAACGCGATATCAGCCACGGTGGATTAGTATCACAGCGTTTGAAGCGGATGCAAAAGGGCAACGAAATCTCTGGATTTTTGGCGCATATTCGTCTACTATAAGAACTCCGAGCTTCCTTCCTATGGACGTTGTAAAAGCACTCCGAGAACTGTACACCGAGAAGAAACGACTGGACGCCACCATCGCTCGCCTGGAAGCGCGCTTGAGAGCTGCACCGACCGTCAAGTCTGGCGCCCGGCGCCGGGGCAGAAAAAGCATGAGCGCCGCCGAGAGATTGGAAGTGTCGAAGCGCATGACGTTGTATTGGGAGGCTCGCCGCGCGCAACTCGACACACCCGCGGCGCTTGTGCCGTCTGAAGAGCCTCGGGCTAGATCGACAGCCGTCTCTTAAAGATTTGTAAAGATCTTACGGCTGGAAGAGTCACTTCTTCCGGAAGAGTCACTTCTTAAAAAACCAGAGCCAGAAATATTGGTCGCCGGCGCCGTGTGAATAGCGGGGTTCAAATCCGCAACGGTAGGCCATGTCCATCGCCTGCCGCTCGGAAAAAGGCACTCCCAACCAAGTGTCGTCCGGCTGCGTCTTCATGGTACTGTCTCCCTGCACCTGAAATTTGAAGAGCGCACCTGGACGGAGCAAGCGATGCACCTCGCGCACGTAGTTTTCGATAATCTCGCGGCTGGGGATGTGCTGGAATACGATCAACGAAAACGCGAAGTCGAATTCGAGCGGCGGTACTATGTCCAGGTCCTTGCCGTTGTTTTGGTACACGAAGGCGTTGGGGCAATCCTGGAGCGCCAGTTTGGCTTGGCGGATCATCTCGCCGCTGACGTCGATTCCGTGGACTTCGCCAAAAAGCCTGGCGAGCGCGCGTGTCACGCGCCCGGCGCCGCATCCGATCTCCAGAACGCGCATTTCGCGGGGCTGCTTGCCTTGACAAATGTTCAAAAGGTCCGTCTGGATTTGCTCGGCGACGTTGGTTTCGCCCGAAGCGAAGAATTCCTCGTCACTCCAGTCCTTCCTATGAGTAGCGACATAGTAGCGGGCGTTCTCGCGGGCCCGCTGGTCCCAATCTTCGCGCATTTTTCTGAGTTGCTCTTCGGTGCTGATTTGGTTCATAAAGTGCTTGCCAGGAACGGGATATTTTTTTAGTTCATTGTCCCATACGCTCCGGCGGGGGAGGGTTGATGGTTCTATAGTCGCGGAAGTACTGGCCCAAAATATTCGCAAAACCGTTACCGAATCGCGCGAAACCGAGCCACCAACTATTGACCGGAGGACTAAACTCAGTTTAGAGTCTTAGAGACACGAGACCACATGGAACAGCGTAAAGCGCAACGATTCGAGCTGAAACTTCCGTTGGAGTTGATTCGCAAGGGATCTCAGTCGCTCTCCCAGCACGGGGAGACTAGAAATCTGAGTTCGGTTGGGGTGCTTTTTGCGGCTGATGCCCCCCTGCGCATTGGTGAAGCTGTGGAATACCTGATCACGCTGCCTAGCACTCCCGATCAAGGCGAGAAAGTGCGCCTGCACTGTTTGGGGAAGGTGGTCCGGTTTTCCCCGGAAACGGGCGTAGCGGCCACACTGGAGCGCTACGAGTTCGTCCGCTGAGTAGCGCTGCAGGCGTAGCGGAGACATCCCGACCAATTTTGTGTCCCAGCGCCTGCTGAGTAAGCCGCCCACAACGAAGGCGCGGGTGAGCTTACTTTTCCGATTGACGTGCGCCCGCGCCTGTGTGGGCTAGCTATCTTTCGATAGCTCGCGTAATATCCTGAGGGCAGCCAGTTTCCCGGTTTCGCCCACTTCCCCAATTGGGCCGACGCAGGCCGGACATCCGGCCTCGCAGCCGCAGCGTTCCAGCACCTCGAGAGCGCCCGCGATCAGCTTGGCGCGCAACTGAAACAGCGGCTGGCTCTGTCCGATGCCGCCCGGATAATTGTCGAACAAGAATAGATCCGGCTCAAAACTGCCGCCGGAGGACGAAATATCTTCGGTAATCGCGACGCCCAAGTCGCGCGGGTCGCACATGAGAAGCAGCGCCGCTACCGTACGCATCAACTGCACGAGACCGGTGAGGCCGCCTTGGCGCTCGATGGGCGTCATATCGGGGAAGAGCGCGAGAAATTCCACGGGGAAGTGCAGCCAGAACGCCGTGGTGTGCAGCTCGTGTTCCGGCATCGCGAGGTGACCGGCGCCGATGTTCTCCATGCTGTAGAACTTCAGCTTCTTGAATCCGACCACTTGCGTGTTGACGCGCACATCGCCGTGGGCGGCTCGCACGCCGTTTGCATCTGCCGTGATTGGGGCCGATTCGAACTCCTCCAATTCCTTGACCTGCGTGTAATCGATAGCGTCGGTGAAATAATCGCTGTCGACGCGGCGCACGTAAGCTTTGCGGCCATCGAAATCGAGCTTCTCCACCTGGAACTGGCGCGCCTCATGCAGATAGATCGCCTTCTCATGCAAGGTGGTGGGCGCGGCGGCGAACGATACCTCGGCGATCACTGTATGTTCGCCGGTGATATCCACCACGACGAAGTTGTCGCTCGAAATAGAGCGCAGGCTGACCGCATCGGCGGGGTAGGTATCGGACGTCCAATACCAGCAGCCGTTCGAACGATGGAGCAGACCGGCTTCGTCGGCCAGGAAGCGGCACAATTCGGTGGGATCGTGCGGGCCGAACCTTTCCCCATCTCGTATGGGAAGTTCGAAGGCGGCGCATTTCAGATGATTCAGCAGGATCTCGAGATTGTCGGCGTTGATGTGCGCGTGTTCGGGCGACTGCTCGAAGAAATACTCGGGATGCTCGACGACGTATTGATCGAGCGGCGCGCTGGAGGCAATCATTACGGCGAGCGACGCGCTCTGGCGGCGCCCCGCGCGTCCGGCCCTTTGCCACGCGGAAGCGATGGAGCCCGGATAACCGGCCATCACCACCGCGTCCAACGACCCGATGTCCACGCCCAATTCCAGAGCGTTGGTGGCGACCACGGCGCGGATTTCGCCGTCGCGCAATTTGCGTTCGATCTCGCGACGTTCGCGCGGCAGGTAACCGCCGCGGTAGCCGCGCACGGCATCGCCTGGAAGCGGGCCGCGCTCGATCGCGTCGCGCAGGTACTTCACTAGAATTTCAGTGGCGAGCCGGCTGTTGGCGAAGACCAAGGTTTGCTGGTGCCGCTCGATGAATTCCGCGGCGATGCGGCGTGTCTCCTGCAGATAGCCGCGGCGGATGCCGAGCTGCCTGTTCACCACCGGAGGATTGTAGAAGACGAAATATTTCTCGCCGCTGGGGGCCCCGTTCCGATCCACCAACTCGAACGGACGTTCGGTAAGGGCTTCGGCCAGTTCTTGGGGATTCGCGATGGTCGCCGAGCAGCAGATGAATTGCGGGTCCGAACCGTAGAACTCCGCAATGCGCCGCAGACGCCGCAGCACGTTCGCCAGATGGCTGCCGTAGACGCCGCGATAATAGTGCAGCTCATCGATGACGATGTAGCGCAGATTCTCAAAACATTTCGCCCATTTAGTGTGATGCGGCAGGATCCCGCTGTGAAGCATATCGGGATTGGTGAGAATTACGTTGGCGCGTTCGCGGATCGCACGGCGCGCGTCCTGAGGCGTATCGCCGTCGTAGGTGAAGGCGCGGAGATCGGACCCCATCGCGTTCAGCGCCGCCTGAAACTCGTGCAGTTGATCTTCGGCCAGCGCTTTCGTCGGGAACAGATATAGGGCGCGCGCGCCGGGATCGCCAATCAGGCGCTCGATCACCGGAAGGTTGTAGCAGAGCGTCTTGCCGCTGGCTGTGGGCGTCACGACGACGACGTTCTTGCCCGCCGTCGCGAGCTCGAAGGCGCGGGCCTGGTGAACATATAGCTTCGCGATGCCGCGCGCGATTAGAGCGCCTCGTAGCGCGGGCGCGACACCGGAAGGAATCTCGGCGTACTCGCCCTCCCGCGCGGGTTGATGATGAATCGAGCGGATGGGCGAATCGGGAGTGGCCATCCATTGCTCGAAGCGGGCCACGGAGCTTTCAATGCCGCCGTTTCGCCGCGCGATGCCGAGAAGATCGGACGATTCCAACAGGCCCAAGCTGAAGTTCATGTTTGATTCGCCTTTTCTTTGCCCAGACTAGCCGAACTACGCACCAGTTGTCCAGAGAAATGTTTTGGTCAGATCGGCGGTGCATGCAGCGTGATAAAGTATCAAGTGGTTTAGACCAGTTGGGGAGAACTCACCATGGCGAAATCCAGGAAGATCTCAGTTGATCGTCGCGGCTTCTTGAAAGGCGCCGCTGCGGGAGCGGCCGCCGGCGCTGCCGCGTTGGTCGTGAAGCCGGAAACGGCCCGCGCGCAGGAGGCGAAAGAAGCGGCGGAAGTCCATCGGCCAGCAGCCCCACTACCGGGCGCCAAACAAACCGCCGCCGAGACCGCACCCCCTCCGCCTCGGGTGGATGTTTACACCACCGACCGGCCGGGTTCGGATTTCATGGTGGATGTACTCAAGAAGCTCGACTTCGACTACATCTTCGCCAACCCCGGTTCCAGCTTCCGAGGGCTCCAGGAGTCCTTCACTAACTACGGCGGCAACAAGGACCCGGAATGGATCACCTGCTGCCACGAGGAATCTTCGGTTGGCATGGCCCATGGATACTTCAAGATTGCCGGCAAGCCGATCCTGATCATGGCGCACGGCACGGTGGGATTGCAGCATGCGTCGATGGCGATTTACAACGCCTATGCCGACCGCGTGCCCGTGTACATCATCCTGGGAAACATTTTGGACGGCCGCTGGCGGCGCGGCGATGTGGAATGGACGCACAGCGTGCAGGACGCCGCAGCCATGGTTCGCGACTACACCAAATGGGACGATTCGCCGGTTTCGTTAGGACAGTTCGCCGAATCGGCCATTCGCGCTTATAAGATCGCGATGACGCCGCCGATGGAGCCGGTGGTGCTGGTGGCCGATGCGGTGCTGCAGGAAGAGCCGGTGGCCCCAGAGGATCGCGGCAACCTCTACATCCCCAAGCTGGCGCTTTCGCAACCTCCCGCCGGCGACTACGGCGCTGTGCGTGAAGCCGCCAAGATGCTGGTGAATGCCGAGAACCCGTTGATCGTCGCCGGACGCGTAGCGCGCACTCCGGAAGGCATCGATCTGCTGGTGCAGCTAGCCGAGACCCTGCAAGCGCCGGTGATCGACCGCCGGTTCCGCATGAACTTCCCCTCCCGCAACCCGCTGTACGGCGCCGGAAGCGTCCCTTCAGCCGATGTAATTTTGGGCTTGGAAGTTCCCGACATGTGGGCCACTACCCACACTCAGACTCCGGTCAACCGTATGGGTATGCGGGATCGGCCCATCACCAAAGCG
>JASIGB010000507.1:0-10154 GCA_030045355.1 Bryobacteraceae bacterium | reverse complement strand
TGGACGTTGGAGGAATTGTCCTCGATGTACAAAATGGTTCCGCAACAAGAGGCGGCTCGGTTGAGCGCGCCCAGAGACGCGGAGAAGTCCGTGAGCGGCTTGCCCACTTGCACGTGCTCCGCCAACGGCAGTTCCAGGTAGAAGCGGCTGCCGACACCGACTTTACTCTCGACGCCGATCGTACCGCCCATAGCTTCGATCATTCGCTGGGAGAGCGCCAGACCGAGCCCGGTTCCTCCCACCGCACTCCGATCGGCGTCCAGGCGCTCGAACGGGGTAAACAGCTTTTTCAGGGCCTCCTCGGGGATACCAGGTCCGGTATCGGCGACCTCGATGCGCAAGCGATGCCCGGCCATCTGCTCGCAGCGCAGCAAGACCAGTCCGCTCTCGCGATTGAACTTCATGGCGTTGGAAAGCAGGTTGAGCAGCACCTGTTTCAGCCGCTGGCGGTCAGCGTGCACGTAAAGATCGCCGCACGCGGAAAGATCCGAGTTCAACGTGACGTCGCGCGAGCCGGCGATGGGGCGCACCAGATCCAACGCTTCCTTCACTACATCGTGGACTTGAACCGGTTCGGGAGAAAGGCTGAGGCGTCCGGACTCCACGCGCGCCAGGTCCAGCACCTCGTTGATCAATTCCAGAAGATGATAGCCGCCTTTGAGGATCTGCTCCACGCCGCTTTGATGCTGCGCACCCAGATTCGCCATCGCCAGCAGTTGCGCGAAGCCCAGGATGGAATTGAGCGGCGTCCGCAATTCGTGGCTCATGCGCGAAAGGAATTCGCTTTTGGCGCGGTTCGCGCGCTCGGCCTCTTCCTTGGCGTGCCGTAACATCTCCTCGGCCGATCTGGCCTGCGTGACATCGCGTACCACCGCCACGCCGCCCTTGATTTTGCCGTGGTCGTCCTTGAGGGGGCGCGCGCTGACGTTTACATAAGTTCCCTGGGGAATCGCCGCGTTCCGAATGTACAGCTCGATGCCATCGGCGATCTCGCCCCGTATGGTTCTTGCCAAAGGGAGCTCGTCTGCCGGGTAGAGGTCCGTCGTGCCGGGCCGATAGATTCCGTAATGCTCGCTGCGTCCCGATTGGGGACCTTCCATGCTGCCCAGGCCGACCAGTCTTTCGGCGGCGGGATTGAGCAACAACAGCTTGCCGCTCTCATCGGCCACCAGCACGCCGTCGCTCATGTTGTCCAGCACTGACCGCAGGATCTTGGTTTGCTGCCGGTACGCAGCCTCCGAACGCGCCAGTGCCATTTGCTGTTCGGCGACAATCTCGGCCGCTTTTTTCCGGATGGTCACCTCTTTGGCGTCACGAGCCGCTTTTAGGACCGTCACCTTCAGATTGGTGGGTTCCCATGGCTTGGGGACGTAGGAATGAATCTGTCCGTCGTTGACGGCTCGAATGAGAGCGTCGATGTCGACATAGCCGGTGATCAGAATACGGGTGGCGTCGCAGATCTCGCGAGCCTTGGCCAGGAACTGGTGCCCGTTGAGTTTGGGCATGCGCTGGTCGGCGAGGATGACGGCAATCTGGGCGTCCTTGAGGATATCGATGGCCTGCGTGGCATCCGTGCTGACCAGCACGTTAAAGTCGTCTTCGAGCAGACTTCGGATGGAGTCCAAAATCTGCGGTTCATCGTCGACGACGAGAACTTTGGGGCGCTCGGCGTTTTCGGTCATGCGGTTTCCTTCAATGGAACGGGAATCTTCAGGGTGAATTCCGTACCTTGGCCGGGCACGCTGGAGAACTCCATCGAGCCGTGGTGCGCCTGCATGATGCCGTAGGAAATCGCCAATCCGAGTCCGGTGCCTTGGCCCACCGGCTTGGTGGTGAAGAACGGTTCGAAGATCCGGCCGCGGATTTCTTCGGGAATACCTTTCCCGGTGTCGCGGACCCGAATCACGAAGTGGCCGTTCTGCTTCCCGGTCGCAAGCGTAATGCGGCCCGGCCCTTCAATCGCATCGATGGCATTGGCGATCACGTTCATGAGCACCTGGTTTAACTCACCCGCCAAACAGGTCAGCATCTCGGGTTCGCCGTAATTCCGCTCCACGTCGATGCGGCCTTCCATCTTGTGGCGCAGGAAAAGGAGCACGGACTCGATGCTCTCGCGGATATTGATGGTTTTGACCGTGCCCTCATCGAGCCGCGAGAACGTTCTCAGTTTGGTGACCAGGTCCTTCACGCGCGCCGCGCCGCTGTGCGCGTCAGCGATGCGCGCCTGCATCTTGCCGATTCTCGAGAAGGCTTCCGCCGGAAACGGCGCATCGCCATCCTTCCCCAGGGCGGTCAGCTTTTCCAGGTTTTCCTCGACCACGAAAATGTTGTTGATGACGAACGCCAGCGGATTGTTGATCTCATGCGCGATGCCGGCTACGAGCTGGCCCAGCCCCGCCATTTTTTCCGAGTGCACCAGGTGTGTCTGCGTCTCCCGCAGTTTTTGATTGGTGCGCGCCAGCTCCTCGGCCAGTTCGGTTCGCTCCCGCACCCTCTGCTCCAGCGAAATGTTTTGAGCCTTGATCTGAAGATAGAGCTGGCGGGTTTCGAGGAGGTTCTTTACGCGCAGTTGTACTTCGGTGCGATTCAACGGCTTGGAGAGAAAATCGTGGGCGCCATGCGAGAGCGCCTTCTCTTTGGCCTCCGACGTGGCGTCGCCGGTCAGCACAAGAATGGGCAGGTAATCGTCTTCGGAAGTAACCTCGCGTAACTGGTCCATCGCGGCCAGGCCATCGACATGGGGCATGTGGAGATCCAGCAGAATCAGGTCCGGCTGGTACTCCTGAAAGGTGGGTACGATGGTTCGCGAATCGCTCAGGCACTTGAGGTCGCCGTACCCGGCGAATTCCAGGACTGCGGCGAGTACACGGAGATTGTCCGCTTGATCGTCCACGATCAAGATCCGGGAATCCGTGAGGTTTGGAACTCGCAACCCCTGGTCCTTTCCGCTTCCCAGCCTCCGCTTCCGATTTGGGCCAATGCCGCTAGAGGGCATTGACCTTAGAAACGATTGGGAGCTTTACGCGAGGTAAATCGTCGGATTTCTTGACGCGCTTTAGAGCAATAGCCCCAATGAGCTACGCGGCTGCCGGTCAAAAAATGAACTTTAATGCGACCTGTCCCACGCGGGCCGGCATGGCTGCGGTGATAATTCCTCCGGTATTCCAAGTGGCGTCCGTCGTGGACGTGGGATAGAGGAAATTGGCATGGTTCAGAACATTGAAATATTCGCCGCGCACCTGAAGCGTTCGCCCCTCGCCGAGGGTGAACTTTTTGAAGACGGAGAAATCGAGGTCCGCGAGGCCGGGCCCTGCGATGATATTACGCCCGGAGTTTCCGTACTGCTCGGGCGGCGGATCGGAGAAGGCGGCCGGATCGAACCACTCGTTGATGCTCTGGTGAAATCCGGGCGGCAATGGGTTGCCGATCAACTCGGCGCGCAGCTCTCCGGACGAGCAGCCGCATTGCGCGTTGGATGTCGCGAACACCGAGAACGGAAGCCCGCTTTGGAGCGTCAGGATTCCATTCACCTGCCATCCGCCCAGCAGCGCATCGGCGAGTGGACTCCATTCGCTGCCGATCGCGTGCGCCCGGCCGAACGGGAGGTCGTAATTGAAAGCGGAAGTGAACTTGTTCGGCACGTTGAAGGAGGAGACCGCGCGGTCGGCGTTCCAATTGAATGGATCCTGCACGAAATCGGAGGAATTGGAATCGCCGCCTCCAGTCACCGGGCTTCCGCTCTTGTTGTCGATCGACTTAGAGAATGTGTACGCGCTCAGCAACTGCAACCCGTGCGATAACCGCTTGTCGACTTTGACTTGAAGAGCGTTATAGCTGGACGAGAACGCATCGATGTAGTAGGTGATGCCGGTAACATTGGGAAGCGTTGCGGCGTACAGACGGCGTTGGGCCACGGTGGCAGGATCGCCCGGCGGAGTCGGATCGCCATCCACCTCGCCCGGCAAGCGCGTTCCTTTTGTTCCGACATAACCAGCCTCGATCAGGAAATTGTCCGGCAGCGTGCGCTGCAGATTGAGACTGAACGACTGCGTGTAGGGCGTGCGGTTGTTTGCGCCGGCTTCGTCGTAGTTCCCGCTCGGCGCGTCGGGGTTGAAATTGGCGAGTGTCGGCGCAAGGCCGGTAGGCAGGCCCTGGCTCAAAAGATTGATGGCCTCGAAGTTGGTGAAGTTCAGATTCACCAGCGTGAAGGACTGCGTGAACGGGGGGTTCGCACCGACGTAGCTTACAAAATTGTTGGCGTTTACATACGAGATGCCGTACCCGCCGCGAAGCACGGTATCGGACGTGATGGCATAGGCGAACCCGAAGCGCGGAGCGAAATTCAAATAGTCCGTTTGAATGAAGTTGCGCGGAGCGCCATCCCGCCCGGCCAGTTCCACGGTTCCGGCTGCCGGGTCCAGGTTCGAAAGCCGGTTGTACTCCTCATACACACCGGGGAACAGGTCGTAGCGCAGGCCGAGGTTCAACGTCAGGCGGCCGGTCACCTTGAAATCGTCCTGGATGTACGCGGCATAATCTTGCTCCCGCAAGCCGGTGACGCCGGGCGTGTATTGCTGTTCGATCTCCGTGGCCCGCCCGGTCAGAAAATCGGCGAATGCGTTCCCGGTGAAAAAAGGCGTAAAGATATAAGCGCCTCTTGCAAAGAAATTGCCGGCCCCATTGTCCGAAATCCGGTGCATGTCGAAACCCAGCTTGAGGGAGTGCCGGCCGCGCAGCAGCGAAAGGCTGTCGCTGGTCTCCCAATCGGTGTAGCCGTTCAGCACCGGTGTAAACGGCGACGTGCCGGTCCAACTCGGCGCGGGGCTGAAATCGAACCAAGGGAGCCCCGTGGTGTAGGCGCTGACGTTGACATTGGGAATCCCAAGCTGATCCGCCAGGTTCTGGCCGCCGTCCGAAGTCTGATAAAACGACCAACTACGCGTGACGCCGAAACGAAATTCGTTCAACATGGCGGGGTTGAAAACGTGTGTTTCGGCAATCCCGGCTTGTTGCGTGCGGCCTTCGGGCGATCCGGCGAGCACGTCCGAAACATTTCCGCATCCGATGCACGGGCCCACCGTCCCGCCACCGAAGGCCGCCGGGATCAACTGGCTGCTCTGGTTGAAGGAGTAATGGCCGGAGAGCGTATCCGAAGCGGTGAAGTAATGGTCCAGTTTCACGTCGAACTGATTGCTGTCGATGGAGCTGACGCCATCCGCGGCGTAATTGTTGACCACGCCTTGCCCGGCAATAAACGTTCCAGCGACGTTCGGAAGCGGGTACAACTTCATCACGTTGACGGCCGCCGGATCCAGGGCGGAAGCGGGAATGACCGCGCCCGAAAAGATCGTGCCGAGGAACGAGTCTTGATAAAGCGGTTTGCCGGGCGACAGGTCCTGGCTGAAGTTTCCTTGGCGCTCCAGTAAAGTGGGCACCGTCTGGATCGTGGTGACCCCGGAAACCTGACGGGAGCCCTGATAATCCACGAAAAAGAATGTCTTATCGTGAACCACCGGACCTCCCAGTGCTCCGCCGAACTGATTGCGGCGCAGTTCTTCGCGTGGGGCGGATGTTTGCCCCGCCGCAAGCGGGACGTCATTGGCGAAGAAATTGTTGGCATCCAGCGCGTCGTTGCGCAAAAACTCGAACAACGAACCATGGAAGCTGTTGCTGCCCGATTTCAGTTGTATGCTGACGATGCCGCCGCCAGTACTTCCGTACTCGGCCGAAAAGGTCGCGGTTTGGATTTGAAATTCCTGGATGGCGTCGATTTCCGGCTCCAGCAGCAGATTGTGATTGAAATCCGTGTTGGCTTGTCCCTCCAGTAGGAACTGGTTGGAATCGCTGCGGGAGCCGTTCAGGTTGTACCCGCCATTAGCTTCCCCTTGCATGCCGGTCGTCGCGCCCGCCATGAGCGGAATGAGATCGGTAAAATTGCGGCCATTGAGCGGAAGATCCGAAACCTGGGTCGAGTCGATCAACTGGCTCACTTCCGAGCTGGCAGTCTCCAGTTGCGAGTTGGTAGCGGCAACCGTGAGGGTTTGATGGAGGTCGCCGATCTCCAGCGTGAAATCCGCGCGCAGGATCTGATTGACCGTGAGAATTAGATCTGTCCGCGTAGCCTCACGGAACCCCGTTTGGGAGACGCTGACCTGATAGCGCCCCGGTTCCAGAAACTCGAATTCGTAGATGCCTTGGCTGTTGCTCTGGGCTTTCCGGTCAACGCCTTGATCCAGGTTAGTTAACGTTACCGCCGCGCCGGCCACAACGCGGTGTTGAGCGTCCGCCACTATGCCGTTAATCGCTCCTGAAGTGTTTTGCGCTAGTACCAAACAAGGCGAAAGTGCTAGAACAGCCGCGGAAATCCGACAGACTTTCATAAAATCAGGAATACGATCCATATAATCGGGCCTGATCGAATCATTCTTTAAAGAAACCCTACAGGGTGCCGGAATTCGGACCGATTAATGAGAGCGGTCTGGCCCGGCGCGCTACGCGCCGGCGGAGAATAGCTTGAAAGGCGAACCGATCGACAGGGTTCCAAAGCATCGCATCTGGGATCCGCGCTACTCGCGCGTCGCCGCCTACCTTCTGCCGTTTGTCACCATTGGCGCGGGCCTGGGAATCCAACTCGCCCTGGCGAAGGTGTTGCCGAAGACTTTTACCGATGTTCCGTTTACCATTCTTTACCTGAGCGCTCTTTGCCTGGTGGCCTGGTTCGGCGGATACGTGCCGGGCGCTATCGCCTGTCTGCTCACCTTCGTGGGCCTCCCGTGGGCTTTCACGAAAGGCTTTCACGTGACGGGCGTCATCGTGGGGCAGGTGGCTCTGGTGGTGTTCCTGTCCTTGGGCTTCAGCCTGTTGGCGCAGACTTTGCGGCGGAAGCGGGCCGCGCTGATTCATGTCAGCGAACTGGATCGGGAGGTGCAAAACAGAACCGCGGACCTGGCGCAGGCGGTTGAGGCGTTGAAGTCCGAAGTCGAGCAGCACAAACGCACCGAGCAGGCCTTGCGGGACAGCGAAGAGCGCGTGGACATGGCGCTGGACGCGGCCGGCATCGGCCAATGGGCCTTGGACCTGGCCACCGGGCAAGTAACCCGATCCGGCCGGCATCAGCAGATTATGGGATATGCCGCGGTCCACGAGCCGGGTGCGGCAAGCGGGGAACTTTTCGAGAACATCATTCCCGAAGATCGGCCCACGGTGGAGGAGAAGTTCCAGAAAGCGCTCGAGGCGGGCGGGGTCTGTGAGTTCGAATGCCGGATCAGGCGCCACGCAGGTGAGGTTCGCTGGGTGTGGGCGCGCGGCAAAGTGCTGAAGGACGAGAGCGGTCACGCGGTCAGCTTCCTCGGCAGTTCTCGCGATATCACCGACCGCAAGATCGCCGAGGAACGATTGCGAACCCAGTTGCAGCGCATGAATCTGCTCGGCCAGATCACACGCGCCATCGGAGAGCGGCAGGATCTGCGCAGCATTTTCCAGGTAGTGATTCGCTGCCTGGAAGACAACCTGCCGATCGATTTCGGCTGTGTCTGCCTATACAACGGAGACGCGCATGAGATCGTGGTCACGTGCGTGGGCGTGCGCAGCGAAGCGCTGGCGATGGATCTGGCGATGACGGAGCATGCGCACATCGGCATCGACCAGAACGGCCTCTCGCAGTGCGTGCGCGGGCGTCTGGTCTACGAGCCCGATGTCGCCGAAATTCCGTTTCCATTTCCGGAGCGCCTGGCACGCGCAGGCTTGCGCGCGTTCGTGGCCGCCCCGCTGTTGTTTGAAAGCCAGGTCTTCGGCGTGCTCATCGGGGCGCGGCGTGAGGCCCACAGTTTCAGCAGCGGTGAATGCGAATTCCTGCGGCAGTTGAGCGAGCATGTCGCGCTGGCGTCGCATCAGGCCGAGACGCACGCCGCCTTGGTGCAAGCTTACGATGACCTGCGCCAATCGCAACAGACGGTCTTGCAGCAAGAACGCCTGCGCGCGCTCGGACAGATGGCGAGCGGGATCGCGCACGATATCAACAACGCGATTTCCCCGGTGGCCTTGTACACGGAAATGCTGCTCGAACAGGAGACCGGCCTGAGCAAACGGACGCGCGAATACCTGGAAACCACGCAGCGCGCCATCGGCGACGTCGCCCATACCGTGGCGCGCATGCGCGAGTTCTATCGCCAGCAGGAGCCATCGCTGGTGCTGTCGCCGGTCAACCTGAACATCCTCATCCAGCAGGTAATCGATTTAACGCGTGCGCGCTGGTTCGATATGCCGCAGCAGCGCGGCATCGTGATTGAACTCCGTCATGAGCTGGGCGAGAATCTTCCGCCCGTCGCGGGTATTGAAAGCGAGGTCCGCGAGGCGTTGATCAACCTGATCTTTAACGCCGTGGATGCCATGCCCGAAGGGGGAAGGTTGATCGTTCGCACCAAATCCGCGGAAACGGCGGCCAAGACCGGATATGCCGACGTCGAGGTGGTGGACAGCGGCATCGGGATGGACGAAGAAACGCGCCGGCGTTGCCTGGAACCGTTCTTCACCACCAAGGGAGAACGCGGCACCGGACTGGGGCTGGCGATGGTCTATGGCGTCGCTCGGCGACACAGTGCGGAAATCGAAATCGAAAGTGCCCTAGGACAGGGGACCACAGTTCGCCTGCGATTCCCGGCGGCGTCGGCACATCCGAATCCTGCGAGCGCCTCCGCGCCGGAGGCCATGCCTCCGCGTCTGCGCATTCTAAGCGTGGATGACGATCCGTTGCTGATCAAATCGCTGCGGGACGCCTTGGAAGGAGACGGGCATGCCGTGGTCACGGCTAACGGCGGACAGGAAGGCATCGACACCTTCCGCGCAGCCGCGGAGCGCGACGAACATTTCGCGGTCGTGATCACCGATCTCGGAATGCCCTACGTAGACGGCCGCAAAGTCGCGAGCGCCATCAAGAACAACTCCCCATCCACGCCGGTTATATTGCTGACCGGTTGGGGACAGCGGCTGGTCGCGGAAGGCGACGTTCCGCCGAATGTCGATCGCGTCTTAAATAAGCCGCCGAAGCTCAAGGAACTGCGCGCTGCCCTGGCGGATTTGGTTGTGCCTCCGCCTGCCCGTGATTGATGGCGCGGTTTCAAACTGAACCCCCGGCCGCTCAGCGCGCTTGAGACGTAGAAGTGATTCGCTCAACGGCGCCGCATCGTGAAGCGACACTCGAAACTGTAGAAGCCCGTGTTTGCGAAAATTGGGCAGGCCCGGGTTCGGGCCTGCCCAGAAGTTCCTAGACAACCTGGCGGGTCACTAGAAAGTGTTCGCGTGGCCAACGTCGAGCTTGAGCAGGAGGACGTTGGTTGCCCCGGTATTGGTCGCGTTGGTGGAACCGGCAAAAATCAGATTGCCAACGCTGTCTAGGGCGGCTCCATAGGCGTAATCGTCACCCCATGTGCCGAAGTAGCTGGAGTAGAACAGCGTTACGTAATCGTCCAAGAAGATAGTCGCGAAAGTATCCCACCCGCCCGCTTCACCAGGTTGAAATGCGTCACCGGTGAGGGGCAGATCGTACGAATCCGTATAGCCGACCAGATAGAGAGCGCCGTAACCTACGAGAATCGTTTCTCCATAGTCATCGCCCGAGCCGCCGAAGTAGGTGGCGTAGAGAAGCTTGCCGTTGGGATCTAGCTTCACGATGAAGGCATCCGAATTTCCGCCTCCATAGGAACGCTGGAAGCAACCGAAGGTGGTCGGGAAGTAATAGCGGGACCTGGTGTAACCAGTGAGGTATGAGAAGCCGTTCGCGTCCGTAGTCACGCTGTCGACCACGTCCTGACCCTCGCCACCGAGATAGGTGGAGTAGATCGTTTGGGCGAACGGGTCAGGTCTCGCAATAGCCCCAAACACGTCATACGCGAGGCCGACCTTCAATCTGGTCACAAAGGCATCCGAATCCCCGCCCTGGTAAGTGGCCTGCTGCGCGCCGCTGGTGACTGGGAAATCGAACGAACTGGTCCACCCCGCGACTACCACGTCGGCGACCACGGATTTGTCCGGAATCAAGGCTACACTCCTGCCGGATTCATCACCGCTTCCGCCGATGTAGGTGGAAAACAATATCGATCCCGGCGATGCAGGCTCGATTTGAAAAGGGACTTTCGGCTGCATCTGGATGATGGCCA
>JASIGB010000506.1:0-5839 GCA_030045355.1 Bryobacteraceae bacterium | reverse complement strand
GTCGCGGGCCCATTGGAGAAAGTGCTGGCCGGAGAGGATCTCGGGTTCGAAGAAGGCCTGACGCTCGCGAACGTCGATGGGGATGACCTTTTGGCGCTCGTACGGGTTGCGGACGAGATCCGGCGGCGCGTGGTCGGAGACCGCATCACCTATGTGGTAAATCGGAATTTAAACTTTACCAACGTCTGCATCGTCGGCTGCGCTTTTTGCGGATTTGGCCGCGGAGCGGATGCGCCCGACGCTTATTTCCACTCGAACGAAACCCTCGTGGCGAAGTGCCTGGAAGCGGTCGAACTTGGCGCCACCGAGGTGTGTATCCAAGGCGGCCTGCCGAAGGACCTGGATGGCTTCTATTACGTCCAGCTTCTTCGCGCCATCAAGGCACGCTTGCCCCAACTTCACATCCACGCCTATTCGCCCATGGAGATCACTTACGGCGTGGAGAAAACGCGCATGCCGCTGCGCGAGTACTTGCTGATGTTGAAAGGTGCTGGCTTGAACAGCATTCCAGGAACGGCAGCCGAAATTCTCGACGATCAGGTCCGCCGGTCTTTGAGCCCCAACAAGCTGAAAGTGCGGCAGTGGATCGAGATCATTCGGACCGCGCATAGCCTCGGCATCCCGACGACATCGACGATGATGTATGGCCATACCGAAACTCCGGAACATTGGGTAAGGCATTTGCTTTTGCTTCGCGACATACAAAAGGACACCAGAGGATTCACCGAGTTTGTTCCCCTGGGATTCATCCATTCGCAAACCAGGCTTTTCCAGAGTGGACGCGCCCGCTCCGGCCACGCGATCCACGAGGATCTGATCGTGCACGCGCTCTCGCGCGTGATGCTACATGGCTATATCGGCAACATCCAAGTCTCTTGGGTCAAGCTTGGATACCAGGATTCGCTCGCGTGTCTCGAAGCTGGCGCAAACGATTTCGGCGGCACTTTAATGGAAGAGAGCATCTCCAAAGCGGCGGGAGCGAATTTCGGCGAGTACGTCTCTCCCGGCGAATTCCGTGCCCTGATCCGAACGATCGGGCGCATCCCGGCGGAGCGTACCACATCCTATGGAATTCGCAAAATCTTCGAGCACCCTGACGCCGATGAACGCCTGCCGCTGGAACGAATACCAATATTTGACGCCGCCACAAGCCACGCCCCGCTGCAGGCGACGGGCTACTGAGCGCGCAGTCTCTTGACCCGATCTTCGCGGGTTAGAGTGCAAGTATTGCGCCCGGTAAATACATGGACACTCCTCCGCAATGTGGGCATGTCGTTCTAGCTGACCCCACCACGCTGTGCCGAGGGTATATAATCGCCCCACTGGAGAAATCCTATGAAAACGGGTTTAATGGCCCTGTTGCTGCTAGCGCCGCTAGCGGCATTTCAGGGAGTGCCGCGCTGCACGGCAGTGGATCCGGAGACGGCCAAGGTTGGGGATATGGTGAACATCACCTGCGAGAACGTGGATAAAGCGGGTTTTGCGGGCGTGTATCTGACCGACGGCGACAACGACACCAAGCTCGCCGTCAAGGAACAGACCGCGGCCAAAATCACGATTCAAGTACCGAGCATCAAGCCGGGGCGCTACCACATCGAGTTCCTGACGGCCAATAAGGCTTCTTTTGTGGAGCAGCCGATTGTGCTCACAATTCAGTGAACAGCGCTCAGTGATCAACGCCCAGTGCTCAGCGCGGCAGCGAGACGGTGATGTTACGGTACTTCAGGCCGCCCGAGTGATCGCCTTGCAGGTAGATCGGCCCGGGCGCGCCTTCGTGGCTGTCGATGGCGCCGCCGGTGATGCCGGGAATTTCGCGGCGATCGATGATCAGGATGCCGTCGCGAATCACCGTCACGGTGCGGCCGGCCAGCGTCACGTCGTAGCTTTCCCATTGCCCTGGGCGTGGCGCGACCTCGGCCGCCGGCGGAAGGAATCCGTAGATGGAGCCCATGGAGTGGGCGGCGTCATTCTTCCCCTCGGGCTCGTACTCCACTTGCACTTCGTAACGGCCGCGCAGGTAGACGCCGCTGTTTCCGCCGGGCGGGCAATTGTATTCGATATGCAGCTTGAAGTCGCTGAAGTTGCGCGAGGTGCGAAGATTGGCGCCGGCCTCGGTGTTTTGCAACTCGCCATGGCCGGCGATCCAATGATTGCGTGAGGGATTATCGGCGGTCCATCCATTCAAGTCGCGGCCATCGAACAACGGCTGCGGATTGCTCCAGGCGGCGATGGGCTGTGACGCAAGTGCCGGCGCCGGCACACCGCTCAACTCGCCCGCGGGGCTTCGTCCGCTCAGCTTCCCATCGTGAACCGTGATGTCCCAGCGGCCGCCGTCATCGAACGTCAAGTGCGTTGCGTCTACTTTCGCGTTCTGGACAGGATGAACACTGCCCACGCGTCCCACCACGCGCACGGCCGGCATTCCGTCTTCGTCGGCGAATTGCATCCAGGAGGGGTACGAACCCTGAGGTGCCATAATGGTCAAGTCCCATCGGCCGGAGAAGGGCGAGAGTGCGTTCGCGGGAGAAAGCGAAAGCGCCATAGCAAATAACAGGGGAGCGGCACACGTGGTTATTTGCCGCGCCAGTGAACGCCGTGGAAACCAGCTTTTCACAAGATTCATCCTACATAAAAGTCTACATGCGACGATAAAAGTCTAGATGCGACGGATTTTTCTTCTCTGGCTCGCCTGCTTGTTTGCGGCCACGCTGCTTGCACCCACGCTCAGTGCCCAGCCGGATCGCCTTGCCGGGCCGATCGACAACAGCAAGACCGTCGAATTGCCGGGCGGCACGACGCCGCGGGCAGTCCCTAAGTTTGATCGAGGCGCGGTGCCTGCATCGTTTCCGATGCCTGGCATGACGCTGGAATTAAAGCCGTCGGCGAGCCAGCAGAGCGCTCTCGATCAATTGCTCGCCAACCAACAAAACCCTTCTTCGCCCGAGTTTCACAAATGGCTGACGCCCGAACAGTACGCTGACCGGTTCGGCGCTAGCCCCGGCGACATCGACCGCATCACGGCGTGGCTGCGCTCGGAAGGTTTCACCGTGCAACAGGTGGCGCGCAGCCGCGCGTGGATCCTGTTCAGCGGCACCGCCGGGCAGGTGGAACGCGCCTTTCACACGCCCGTTCACCAATTCGTCGAGAACGGAGAAGTGCATTACGCGAACACAGCGAATCCCTCCGTCCCGGCCGCGCTCTTGGGGCTCGTGCGCGGCATCCGGGGGCTGAACAATTACCGGCTCAAGCCGCGCAGCCTGCAGCAGGGACTTGGTCCGCGGAACACGACGAACGGCCGGCATCAGATTGCGCCGGACGACTTTGCCACCATTTACGATGTTGCGCCGCTCTACAGCGCGGGCATTAACGGTACGGGCCAGAGCCTGGTAGTGGTGGGGCAGACCGACATCAACGTTTCCGATATTCAAGCGTTCCGCAGCCACTTCAATTTGCCCGCCATCAACGTCCAACAGATCCTGGTGCCCGGCTTCGGCGATCCCGGCGTCAGTGCGAGCGACCTGCCGGAAGCCGACCTGGACATCGAGTGGTCCGGCTCGGTGGCGCGGGAAGCAAGGATCATTTACGTGAATTCTGTTGACGTGGACAATTCGGTGCAATATGCCATCGATCAGGACTACGCATCCGTGATCACCATGAGCTATGGCATCTGCGAAGACGGCGACCTGGTGGATCTGCCCACCTACCGCGGATGGGCGCAGCAGGGGAATGCGGAAGGGATCACGTGGATGGCGGCGGCGGGAGACAGCGGCGCGGCGGATTGCGAAGACCAGGACGCGACTATCGCGGAGGACGGCTTGGCGGTCGATGAGCCCGGCAGCATTCCGGAAGTCACGTCCATGGGCGGCACGGAATTCAACGAAGGCCGCGGCTCTTATTGGAGCAGCACCAACACAGCCAACGGAGCGTCCGCGCTGTCCTATATTCCGGAAATGGCGTGGAACGATACGAACCTCGGCGGAGGACTCGCGGCCACGGGCGGGGGAACCAGCCTTTTTTTTCCGCAGCCGGTCTGGCAGACCGGGCCCGGAGTTCCCACCACCGGATTCCGCAACGTTCCCGACCTCGCGCTCGCGGCTTCGCCCGATCATGACGGGTACTTCGTTTACACCAGCGGCTCGATGCAGATCTACGGCGGGACGTCGTTCGCCGCGCCCGAGATGGCGGGCATTGTCACACTGCTCAATCAATATCTGGTCTCCTCCGGCGCCCAAAAGCAGCCGGGGCTGGGCAATATCAATCCGACGCTATACCGAATGGCCGCGAAGCAAAATGGAGTGTCTTCGCCGGCCGCGTTTCATGACGTGACCGTGGGCAGTAATATCGTGCCGTGCGTACCCGGTTCTCCGGAGATCGTGACGCTGGTCGCTGAAGTAAGCGAGTGCACGACTGGCGCTCTTGGGTACGATGCCGCCGTGGCGTACGATCTCGCCACGGGCCTGGGATCCGTGGATGTCTACAATCTCGTTCACCAGTGGTCCGTCGCAGCGCCGACGACCTCCGCGGTAGTTCCCTCGATTGACCAGAATCCCGTGTTCGAGCACGCGCCCAATGCGAGCGGATTAAGGTGGACGTTCACAATCACGCTCACCGAGGAAAATGGAATCGCTACCACGCTGACCGGCTTTACCATCAACGGCCAGAGCTATAATCCCGGCACGGTTTTTGGAACAACGCAGATTGCCGCGGGCGGGTCGATTTCGTCGACCGGGCTGGGATTTGCCACGCTCGCCGTCCCCGCGAATGTGGCGTTTGAGTTCAGCGGCATGGACGCGAGCGGCACGAAGTGGTCCGAGCGGTTGACCATTCCGTTCGAAAGCGCGCAAATTTCGCTTTCGATCGGCGGGGTCAGCAATGCGGCTTCGGGCCAGGTATCGTTCGCTCCCGGGATGATTGTGAGCGTCTACGGCGCAGCGCTGGGAGATTTCGTGCAAGCGGCGGGCGCGCTTCCTTTACCCCAATATCTCGCCGGGTTTGAAGCGTCGGTGAACGGCGTTCCCACTCCGTTGTATTATGTTTCGCCCAATCAGGTGAATCTGCAGATCCCCTACGAAACCCAGACCGGGAACGCCACGCTAGTGGTGGGGAATCCCTACGCCAACTCGAACAACTACACGATCCAGATTGCAGCCGTCGCGCCCGGGATCTTCATGACCAATGGCGCGCCGGCGGCTCCCTTTTCGAGCGCCGCGGCGGGGCAAGTGACGACGCTGTTCATCACGGGCGACGGCCAGATTTCGCCTTCGGTTGCCGATGGCGCCGCGCCGGCTTCCGGAACTCCACTCGACCAACTGCCGAAGCCCAATCTTCCGGTGACGGTCACGGTAGGCGGGCAGAAAGCGAACATCGAGTTTATCGGCGTCCCCGCGGGATTGGTGGGAGTCACTCAAATCAACTATCAGGTTCCAGCCAATACCCCATCCGGCGTGCAGCCGGTGGTGGTGTCGGTAGCCGGCGTGTCCAGTCCTCCGGCCAATCTGACGGTGACGAACTGAGCGCTCGCTCGAGGCTTCAGGAAATGATTCCCTTGCGCACCGCATACAGGATCAGTTCCGGAACACTGTGCAGATTGAGCTTCTGCAAGATGTGCGTGCGGTGCGTATCGACGGTGTAGAGGCTGAGATTCAACGTATTGGCGACTTCTTTGTTGGTCTTGCCCTCGGCGATCATTTGCAGAATCTCGCGCTCGCGGTCGGTGAGGAGTTCGTAGCTGGAATCGACGTCCTTGCGGCCGAGCGCCTGGAAATAATCTTCCTGCAAGATCCGGCTCACCTTGGGGCTGAAAAAGGAGCGGCCGTCCATCACGGACTCGATGGCGAGA
>JASIGB010000505.1:0-4851 GCA_030045355.1 Bryobacteraceae bacterium | reverse complement strand
CATCGCCGCGGTCAATCCTTGCGTTCCCTTGGCGTTCAGATCGCGATAATAATCGTCGGGCGTCAGCAACAGGTAATCGAGATCGTGGCTGCGCGCGAAATCCGGCAGGGAGGCCATCAGCTTTTCGATGGCGCGGCCGTCGGAGTGATATAGAAACTTCGGCGGGATGGGAAGGCGCGAGGCCTTGTGCCCGGTGTAAAGGAACATGAGGGGGTCTTCGTAAGCGTAAAGATTGGCGCCGGCCGGGACATGGCTGTCGATCCAGCGATAGGCCGACTCGCGCGCTTGGAAATCCGCGCGATAGGTCGCGAACAAATCCGGGATCACATGTGCCAGCCCGAAGACGGTGCAGAAAACCGCGAATGCGGCAAGGCCAGCAAGCAGAGTCCCAAAGCCCGCAACCGCAACCCGATCACCCAAGGCCGGTTTCGTCCACGCCGTTCGCAACGCGCCGCAGAGATTGCGAACTTCGGTGGCTAATCCGGCGAGCAGCAGCGGATACAACGGAAATACGAAGCGCTGATCCGGAGGGAAATGCCATACCAGCAGAATGGCCGCCATTCCGAGCGCGGCGAAGGGATATTGCAGCGCGCGGCGGCGTGCGGCCAGACGCACGCATCCCGCGATGGCGGCGATCGCGATTACGCGCTCCAGGTGCTTCGAGCCGAAGGGAAGATCGAAGATCAGAAGCTTGCCGGCGCCTTGCAAAAAGCCGTCCAGGTTGTACCAGATCACTAGCGGCAGATCGCGCAATGGGACATTGTAGATCTGATAGCTGGTGTAGCTGGTGTAGTACATGGCCGCCGGGTCGCTCGAATGCGCCAGGTGGCGCGTCATCCACCATTGCCATCCGGCGACCGCCGGAAGCATCGCGGCGGCAAAATACGCGGCTTTGCGAAAATGTTTTCGCAGCGCAAAGCACAGCGGGACTATGAGCAGCAGCGGAGCTGCGATGGATTTCACCAGATACGCGAGCGCTGCACAAATTCCCCCCGCGAGCGCGAGGCTCGCGGATGCCTCCGGCTTCATCGCGCGCTCGGCCAGAACCAGCGAAGCAAGCAATAGCGCGCTGAACAGCAGCTCCGGCATCAGCGAGAAGCTGAACACCACGACCACCGGACTCAGCGCGGCCATCAAAACCAAAACAATTCGTTCGCGGAAGGCAAATCCGTAATCGCGCAGGAACCACCAGAGCGCCGCGAGGAAAAGCGGCAAACAGAGCCAGGAAAATAGCGTAGCGAGCGGCAAATTCTCCGGAAAGTGGGGGTCGAGTTTCCAGATTCCGGAGAGGATTGCGGGATACAGCGGCGGATATTTGGTTTGATACGGCTCTCCGGGCAGGCTCTGGATGCGGTAACCCGAGCCCGTCGCCAGGCTGCGTGCCGAGACCCAATAGATGCTGTCGTCGTGATAAAAGCCCAGGTGCGGCATATCGCGGAGCGTCCAGGCGAAATACGCTGAGGGGATTAACGCCGCTCCGAGGACCGCGAGAGCGACGAAACCTTTCGTCATGTGCCAGTCCCCCAATCCCTAATCGCCGATCCCGCTCCGCTAAGCATCCAGTCTGAACCTATCAGTAAGTGCTCTAGTAACCAATCGGGGATTTGCCTTAGTAAGCAGAGTATTCTTGAGAGGATGAAACTTACCTTCTGGGGCGCGGCCCGCGAAGTGACCGGCTCCATGCACCAATTGACCATCGGCAGCAATTGCTACCTGCTGGATTGCGGCGAGTATCAGGGGCATCGCAAGGAGGCCGCTGAACGCAACAAGCATTTTCCGTTCCCCTGCGCGGACGTTTCCGCCGTGATGCTGTCGCATGCGCACATCGATCACAGCGGCAATCTTCCGCTGCTGGTGAAGAACGGCTTTCGGGGTCCGATTTATACCAGCCCGGCGACGGCCGATCTGTGCCGCCCGATGCTGGAGGACTCGGCGTCGCTGCAGGAACACGACGCGGCGTTTCTCAACAAGCGCCAGATGCGCCGCAAAGCGCTGAATGTCCCCGGCATTCCAGCGAACGGCGCGGTCGAGCCGCTTTATACTACCGAGGACGCCGAAGCCACGTTTCCACTGTTCCACCCGGTTGCGATGCACACGCCCACCCCGGTGGGCACGGGAGTGGTCTATCAATCGTTCGAAGCCGGCCACATCTTCGGCTCGACCACCATGCTGCTGGAGCTGGAAGACGGCGGCCGCAAAGTGCGTCTCGGCTTTACCGGCGACCTGGGGCGGCCCGGCTTGCCCATCATTCGCGATCCCGAGCCGCTGCCGCAGCCCGACTACCTCATCCTGGAAAGCACCTACGGCAACCGCGTGCACGAACCCATCCAGTCGGTTTCGGCGAAGCTGGCCGAGATCGTCAACCGGACCTACCGTCGCGGCGGGAAAATGATTGTGCCGGCGTTTGCCGTGGGTCGAACGCAGCAGCTTGTTTTGATGTTGCATGAGCTGATCCAAGCCAACGCCGTCTCCCGTTTCCCGATTTTCGTCGATAGCCCTCTGGCTGTAAACGTTACCGAGGTGTTTCGTGCGCATCCCGAGCTTTACGACGAAGAAGCCCGCGTGTTTCTCGCCAACCATGGCGACCCTTTCGGCTTTCAATTGCTCACTTACGTGCGCGACGTGAACCAGTCCAAAGCCCTCAATGACCTGCACGGTCCGTTCATGATCGTTTCCGCGTCGGGAATGTGCGAAGGCGGCCGCGTGCTGCACCATCTGAAGAACAATATCGGCGATCCGCGCAACACCATTCTTCTGACCGGCTACCAGGCGGAAAACACGCTGGGCCGCAAGATCGAGGAGCAGTGGGATGAGGTCCCGATCTTCGGCGAGCCGATGCGCCTGCGCGCCGAGGTCCAGAAGCTCGACGCTTTGAGCGGTCACGCCGACCGGGAAGAGATGCTGGCCTGGATGAAGCCCATTGCGGCCGGACTCAAGAAAGTCTTCCTGGTGCATGGCGAGCCCGAACAACAAGGCCCGTTTGTAAAGGCCATCCAGGAACGTTACCGGCTGGAGGCGGTGGCGCCGGAGCGCAGCCAAAGTTTCGATCTGTAGCGGTACTAAACCAAAGGTACTCTTTTGCTCTAAGGTTTTCTCCTCTACCGTTAAGGTGAATGACGGAGAGCGATGCCGTTGCGCGGGAACGGAGCTCGATCACTCCGCTGCTCTGGCAGTATTTCTACCTGCAGGCGCTGGACTTCCTGACCACAATCGCATTTCTGGTTAATGGCGTGCGGGAAGGCAACCCCTTGGTGCGGGTAGCCTTGGGTGTCGGATCCAATCCCCTGGCCGGGCTCGTACTGGTGAAATTTCTGGCGATCCTGCTGGGCTTTTATTGCTGGCGGGCAGGCAAACGCCAACTGCTTGCGCGCATCAATTTGCTCTTCGCGGTATTGGTAGCCTGGAACCTGATCGCGCTGATCTTGAGCAGCACCAGTGTATAAGTTATCTATTTAATCGGCAGCGTCACCGTATTGCTATCCACTCCGTTAATGGTCACTAGTAACGGCACTGAGCTGCCACTGAGTCCGCTGGGCACTTGGAATTGCGTCGTCGTTACACCGGTGAAGCCGGGCGCGGCCGTGGATGAGCACGTCACCTTTTGGCCGCCCACGGTCAGGTCCACGGAATCGCTCACAGCGGGAGGCGGATTGGGTGGGAAGAAGCCGTCCAGCACCGGTTGTTGATAGGGGCCAAATCCGGTGCCGAGGAATGAGATGGTTTCCCCCGCGGTCGCGGGGCTGCTGGTGGTGATCGTCGAACCGTCAGCATGGAAGGCTAGCGCGTAAGCCGTCGAGCCGACCATGAACGAGAACAGTCCCGGTGCATCGCGCGCGACTGTCAGGTCTCCGGAAACGTTGGGCTGACCCGTGGTTTCAATCTCTAATGTGTAGTTGCCGTCCGCGAGGCCGGAAGGAAGCTGCGCGTTGATCTGCTGAGGCGACACGAAAATCAAGGGAAGGAACATGCCGTTGATGGTGACTGTGGTGCCGGCGAGGCTTTGCGAGAGCGGGTTCGTCGGACCAACCTGCACGGTGGACGCCAGGCTTTGTCCGAAAATCGAAATCAGGGAACCGGGCGCGACAGACGTGCTGGGCGTCGGCCCCGCGCCGTTCAGAATTCCCGCGGGGGCGATGTAGGGAACCGAGATCATGTTCGCCATTACGCCCTCGGGACCCGCCAGCGTCACCGTTCCCGAGGGGTAACTGCCGGACAGGTCGCCAGTCCAATGTCCGAACTTGAATCCCGGATTGGGCACCGCGGTCAGCGCCACCTGCGTGCCCTGCGGGTAATACGAATCGGAGGAAGAGGGCGAATATTTGAAACTCGATCCGTTGCTCGGGGTCGAAGCCGCGCTCAACTGATACATCGTGCTGTAGCCGGCCGTGATGGTGGCGTAATTCTGGCTGACCGTGATGGTGTGAGTGGACGCGCCTCCGTCGGACCAGCCGGTCAAATCGAGACGCGCGCCGGTTCCCAAGGAGATCTGGGTGGGAGCCGTCACCTGGAATGTGGCGCCGCCCTGGCGATCTACGTTACAGGGCGTGACGCAACTGCTGCCGTCAACTTGCAAGGTAAGGCCCGAAGGTGTGCTTTGCACCACCACGCGGTCGAGTTCGTTGTAGTCGGCGGTCAGCACATATCCGCCGTTGGCCATGGAGGAAGCCACGGTGACGGTCTGCGTCGCGGGCCCCTGGTTGGACCAGTTTTGGAACGAATAAACCCGGCCGTTGGACCCGGTCTGGCTAGCGGCCGCTGATACCTGGTGCGTGGTCCCCACGCCCCAAATGAAATCGTACGATCCGTAGTTCGGGTTTCCGTCAACCGTGAGTTGTAGCCCGGCCGGCGAGG
>JASIGB010000050.1:0-3375 GCA_030045355.1 Bryobacteraceae bacterium | reverse complement strand
TAACCGAAAACAGCTCAGCGTTCTCTCTTGGGGTCCAGGGCAGCACCGCAGGGGGTGGCACCCCGAAGGAATCTGCCCAGTTGTTCGTCCCGGGCGGCGATTTTTCGATGACGGACGCGGAGGTCTTCATCAACGGAGGCGCCGTCGACATCTTTCTCTATTCGGGCAACACGGAAGTTCCGGGCACCGAGATCGCGGAACTCGCAACCGACGTGAGCGGACCGTCTAGTGGTTTCGCCCTCGAAACGGCCAGCGGGTTTGCGCCCGTCGACTTGACCGCCGGGACGGACTATTGGCTCGTGCTCGCGCCGGCCACCGCCGATACAAATGCTTTGTGGGAACAGGGCGGTTCGAGTCTGTCTCCGGCCGCCCAAAGCTCCAACGGCGGTGCAGGTTGGACCAGTGTAGGCATCAACGGAGCCCAATTCGAAATCGACGGCACGCCCATTCCGGAACCCTCGGAGTTGCCGCTGCTCCTCGGCGCTGCCGCCGCCTGCCTGTTGCTCGCGACGCGGCGCAAGCGCAGCAAGGCTTGATAGCCCGCTCCTAGCAGTCCTAGAACTGCGAAAGTACCAATTTCCTTGACGCCAAACGAGAAGCCCTGCTAAGATCGGCGCGCTGCACCTTGGACAGTAGGGAGGTCTTGTTTGATCCCCAAACTATTGAATCTGGCGCTGGCGGTAAGCCTTGCCCCGCTTGCGCTGCGCGCTGACGTAATCTTTTCAAACCTGAGCGGAACCACGCCCAACGACGGTGTTATAGTCTCGGGCGGTGGAAGTCCGAAGGGATCGGCGGCCGCTGAGGCGTTCACACCGACCGCCAATTTTTCGATGACCGACGCCGAGGTCCTCCTAGTCGGAGGAGAGATTGACCTCTACCTCTATACGAACAACTCGGGCGAGCCCGGTACTGAGATCGAGGAACTCGAGACCGGCCTGAGCGGACCATCTGGTGCCTACGCCCTCGAAACGGCGAGCGGGTTCACCGCCATCGATCTGACCGCAGGGACCGAGTATTGGCTGGTGCTGAAACCGGTCACCGCGTTGACGGACGCTGCTTGGGGTAACAACGGTTCGAGTTCCGTCCCCGAAGACTATAGCCTCAACGGCGGTACAAGTTGGAGCACCCCCACCACGTACGATGCCCAATTCGAAATTGACGGGACTCCGCTCACGTCCACGCCGGAGCCGTCCGAGCTACCGGTGCTTCTCGGTGCTGCCGCCGCCGGTCTGTTGATCGCGCCGCGGCGCAAGGCTTAATCGGCCAGCAAGTGCAGAATGACGCTGCGCCGGTGCGGCCGCTCGCGATGCTCGAATAGATAAACGCCCTGCCAGGTCCCCAGCGCCAGTTTGCCGTTGTGAATCGGAATCGATAACTGGGTTTGTGTCAGCGCCGAGCGGATGTGCGACGTCATGTCGTCCGGGCCTTCGGCGGTGTGCCGGTAAAGCCGGGTGTCTTCCGGTACGAGGCGCGTCATGAAATCGGCCAGATCGGCCACCACGTCGGGATCGGCATTCTCCTGGATCACCAGTGACGCCGAGGTGTGCTGGCAGAAGACGGTCAGCAGTCCGGTATCGATTGGATGCTGCCCGATCCAGCTTTCGATCTGCCGCGTGAAGTCATACAGCCCCTTCCCGCGCGTCGAAATAAGGATCTGGTGCGTGAACTGCTTCACTCCACCGTTACACTTTTCGCCAGATTGCGCGGCTGGTCCACATCGCACCCGCGCCGCACCGCGATGTGATACGCCAGCAACTGCAGCGGCACCACATCGAGAATCGGCAGCAGCATTTCGCTAGTGGCCGGCACGGGAATCACGTAGTCGGCCACCTTGCGGACTTCGTCGAGATCCTGCTCGCACGCTATCGCGATCACGATTCCGTTGCGCGCCTTGACCTCCTGCATGTTCGAGAGGGTCTTCTCGTAGCGCACGCGGCTGTCTTCGCTCGCCGGATCGCGCGTCGCAATCACCACCACGGGCAGATTCTCGTCGATCAGCGCGTTGGGACCGTGCTTCATCTCGCCCGCCGGATAACCTTCGGCGTGAATATAGGAGATTTCCTTGAGCTTGAGCGCGCCTTCGAGCGCGATGGGGAAGTGAATGCCGCGGCCCAGGAACAGAAAATCCGTCGACCGGAATAGTTTCTTGACCAGTTCCTCGTAGATTTCTTCATGGCTGAGCACGGTCTCCAGCTTTCCGGGCAGTTTCACCAGCTCCTGCACCAGGCAACTGGATTGTTCGAGCGACAGCGCGTCGCGCACCTGGCCCAGGTACATCGCCAGAATAAACAGCGCGGTGAGCTGGGAGGTGAAGGCTTTGGTGGAGGCGACGCCGATCTCCGGGCCTGCGTGGGTCATCAATGTTCCCGCGGCCTCGCGCGTCACCATGGACCCCACCACGTTGCAGATGGCCAGCGTCTTCGAACCGAGTTGCTTGGCCTCCCGCTGGGCGGCAATCGTGTCGGCGGTCTCGCCCGATTGCGAAATTACCACCGTGAGCATGTCCGAGGAAACGATCGGATCGCGATAGCGGAACTCGCTCGCGTAGTCCACTTCCACGGGAATGCGCGCCAGCTTCTCGATCATGAATTTGCCGGCCAGCGCCGCGTGCCAGGCGGTCCCGCACGCGACGATCTTCAGCGACTTGAATTCCTGAAAGGCCTTGGCACTGATGTCCATCTCGTCCAGGAAGACGCGCCCGCTTTCCTGGCCCACGCGCCCCAGCACGGTGTCGCGCACCGCGCGCGGCTGCTCAAAAATTTCCTTGAGCATGAAATGCTTGTAGCCGCCCTTTTCCGCCATGATGGGATCCCACAAAATATGGGTCACCTGGCGCTTGATGGGGCGGCCGTTGAAGTCGGTGAGATGCACGCCATCGGGCGTCAGCACCGCGATGTCGCCGTCGCCCAGGAAGAACATATCACGCGTGTGGCTCAGGATCGCGGGCACGTCGGAGGCGACGAAGTATTCGCCGTCGCCCAAGCCGATCACCACCGGAGGCCCCATGCGCGCCGCGATGATTTTGTTGGGATCGGAACTGGCGATCACGCTCAACGCGAACACGCCGCTCAGGTCTCTGACGGCGTGCCGGACCGCGTCCTCCAGGTTGCCCTCGTTATATTTTTCGACCAGGTGCGCGATCACTTCGGTGTCGGTTTCGGTGGTGAACTTGTGGCCTTCGAGCTGGAGCTGATGCTTCAGGCTCAAATAATTTTCGACGATGCCGTTGTGCACCACGACGATATCGCCGGTGCAGTCGCGATGCGGGTGCGCGTTTTCCTCGGTGGGGCGGCCGTGCGTCGCCCAGCGCGTGTGGCCGATGCCGTAGGGGCCATCGACTGGATTGATCCGAATGGCATCTTCCAGATTGCGCAG
>JASIGB010000504.1:0-5104 GCA_030045355.1 Bryobacteraceae bacterium | reverse complement strand
TCGCCCACCGCCTGATCTTCATAGCCCAGCATGTCCACCAACCCGCCGGCCAGGGCATCGTGCGCCAGGAACGGGCCGTTATCGATCATCGCTCGTACGGCATCTGCTGGCTTCTTACGGCCCTGAGCGATCGTCGAGATCAGGTCGGCGTAGTATTGATCGAGGATCGCGTTCAACTGCTCGCGCGTCTCGGGCGTCATCGACGTCATGGTGAACATGTCGCCCGCGTCTTTATACTTCCCGGCATGAATCACTTCGGCCTTGACGCCCAGCTTGTCGAGGGTGTCCTTGAAGAACAGCGATTCGGCGGCCAGACCCTTGAGGTCCAGCGTGTCTTCCGGCGCGAGGACAATTTTGTCGGTGGCTGTGGCCAAATAGTATTCGCGCGCGCTAGGAGTTCGCAAATACGTGATGACCGGCTTGCCCGACTTCTTGAACGCGACCAGGTCGTCGTGAAGCTCCTCCATCTTGCCCCAGCCGATGCCGAGGCCCTGAGGTTCAAAGAGAACTCCGCGGATGCGCGAGTCCGTGGCGGCTCTGTGCAGCGCGTCCCACACCTGCTCCACCGACATGGCCTTTTGGTTCTGGAGGAATGGAATGGGGATCTCGGCGGGCAAGCGCTCGGGCACGTCGCCTTCCAGGTCGAGCACGAGCGTGGAGCCGTCCGCCACGGTTACGGGCCGGTTCGCGTAGGAGCCCGCGAAGCGGACAGCGGCGAAGAACAAAATCAGTAGGCCGAAGCCCACCAGCAGCACGCCGACTACAAGGCCTATCAGGAAATTTCGCATGTTTGCTCCGCCAACAGCCTCCGCTCCAATATGACGCGCGACAGGGGCCGAAGTGTTCGCATCCGAACACGTTACAGCCGCAACTCATTCTACACCGCGGGTCGGTGATCGAGGCCGCGGGACGCGCCCCTGCGAGGATATGATGTGGAGGCCGCACGATGGCCAAACTGATCTACGCCACGCCAATGTCGCTGGATGGCTACATCGCCGATGACGGCAACTTCGAATGGTCGGCGCCGGACGATGAGGTGTTTGCTTTCATCAGCGATGTTTTGCGCCCCATCGGCACCTATCTCTATGGACGCGCGACGTACGGGACGATGACGGTTTGGGAAACGCCGGACGTCATTCCCGGTCTGAAGCCGTCGATGCTGGACTTCGCGCGGGTCTGGCAAGAGGCCGGCAAGATCGTCTATTCCAAATCGCTGGCGACCGTCGCTACATCAAAGACCCGTCTCGAGCGGGTATTCGACCCGCAGGCGGTTCGCGATTTGAAGGCTCAGTCAGATCACGACGTTTCAGTGGGCGGTCCAGCGCTCGCCGCACAGGCGATCCGAACCGGGCTCGTCGACGAGTATCATCTGTTCGTCGTGCCTGTGATACGTGGCGGAGGCAAACGAGTCCTGCCCGGTGAAGTATCCGTAAAGCTGGATCTCCTGGAGGAGCGCCGGTTTGCGAACGGATGGATCTCGCTGCACTATCGGACGCGGGCCTGATTAGAGCCTGAGGCTTCACGCCTTGGTGATTGCCCGCCACCCGTTTGCGCCCATCTCACGCTCCAGCGCTGCCCAGGGCGACATCCCTGCGTCGGTACGATCCAGTGGCACACGAGTTGTCAGGGCCGTGCTTGGCGTGCGGCTCTGATCGATTTGGCGTTTACCGGGAGTAATTTCAGAGAAGCGGCTTCTCGCCCGCTTCACCGGTCCGAGCTTGATACGAGTCGCGCGTGATATGTTCCCCATCCAGCCCCTGATATAAAATCAATCAATCCCCGCCGGGCCCGTTGAAGCGAGTGGCCATGCATCTGGGCATTGAACGTGGGGATTCCGGTTTAGATGGCCGATTCCCGAAAAGGAGAACCACCATGATTGTGAACCCACAGGCAGGAACTCGTGTGGACGAAGTCGCGGCCGGAATCTATCGCATCTCGACGCCGCTGGATGTGATTCCCGGCGGATTCACCTTCAACTCCTACCTGGTTGCGGACGAAGAACCCCTATTGTTCCATGCCGGTTGGCGGAGCCTGTTCGCCTTGACAGTGGAGGCCATCAAGAAGGTGATGCCGGTCGAAAAACTACGCTGGGTCGGAGGATCGCACTTTGAAGGGGATGAATTTGGCGCACTGAATGACTTTCTTGCGGCAGCGCCGGACGCGACACCATTCTGCGCCGAAATTGGCGCGCTGACATCAATCGACGATTTTGCTTCCCGCCCCGGGCGCGGTCTAAAAGACGGAGAGGAGCTCTCTATCGGCCGTCCCATGAAATGGCTCTACACACCGCACGTTCCGCACGGCTGGGATTGCGGCATTCTGTTCGATCCAACCACTCAGACCCTGCTCTGCGGAGATCTGTTCACACAGCCCGGAGCTACCTTACCGCCGGTGACCGAATCGGAGGTGCTCACGGCGAGCGAAGGAATGCGCGCAATGATGGAATACTACGCTCACGCGACAAGCACATCCAAGATTCTAGAGCGCCTGGCGGAGCTTGGTCCATGGATGCTCGCTTGCCAGCATGGGAGCGCTTATCGCGGTGACGGGGCCGCGCTGCTGCGGCAATTGGCCGTGATACTCGACCGTGAAGCGGCTGAGTCTGCGCGCGGACAGGCATCATGACCGCTCAAGCCCGGCGGGAACTTCGGAATTGGAGATGAATCCGGGCTTGTAGTCGGCCACTCGTAGTCGGGAAACGGCGTTCGAGGAAATAGCTCCTCGTAGGTCGCCCTCACTTCACCTCGACGGAAACGGCCAGCTCCTCGAGGGGCTTGGTTTCTCATCTCAAACTCACTTCTCACTGAAGCCAAAGATCCAATCGGCGATATGCTATGGAGAGCCATGTCCACGCATGCCATCGATTCCGTTCTGAACGAACAGCGCGTCTTCGAGCCGTCGGCCGAGTTTCGCGCCGGCGCACAAATCAAAAGCCGGGCCGAATACGAGCGCCTGTATCAGCAAGCCAAGGACGATCCGGAGGGCTTTTGGGCGAAAATCGCCGGCGAGCTGCACTGGTTCAAGCCTTGGGACCGTGTGCTCGAATGGAAACTGCCGTTTGCCAAATGGTTCTTGGGCGGCGAACTCAACATCTGCTACAACTGCCTGGACCGGCACGCCGACACCCGGCGCAAAAACAAAGCGGCGATTTTATGGGAGGGCGAGCCGGGCGATTCGCGCACTCTCACCTATCAGCAGCTTCTGCGCGAGGTGTCCAAATGCGCGAACGTGCTGAAATCGCTGGGCGTGCGCAAAGGCGATCGCGTCGCCATCTATATGGGGATGGTTCCCGAGTTGCCCATCGCGATGCTGGCTTGCGCGCGGCTGGGCGCTCCGCACACCGTGGTGTTCGGCGGATTTTCGGCGCAGGCGTTGATCGACCGCATCAACGATTGCGGCGCGTCGGCGGTAATCACGCAGGACGGGGCGTTCCGCAGGGGCACCGAAGTCAAGCTTAAAGCCGCCGTCGATGAAGCGCTCCCACATTGTTCGACAGTCAAGAATGTTTTGGTTTACCGCCGCACCGGCAGCCATGTGACGATGCAGGCCGGGCGCGACCATTGGTGGCACGAGCTGATGGAGAGCGCACCGGACGAGTGTCCGGCCGAACCGCTCGATTCCGAGCATCCGCTCTATCTGCTGTACACCTCCGGCACCACTGGGAAGCCCAAAGGCATTCTCCACACCACCGGCGGCTACTCGGTCAGCTCCTACATCACGGCTAAGTGGATCTTCGACCTGCGCGAGGAGGACACCTTCTGGTGCTCGGCCGACATCGGCTGGGTGACCGGCCACACCTACGTCGTCTACGGAATGCTGCAGAATGGCGCGAGTGTGGTGATCTACGAAGGCGGACCCACGTGGCCCGAGCCGGACCGCTTCTGGCGCATCATTCATAAATACAGAGTCAACATCTTTTACACGGCACCCACCTCCATTCGCGCGTTCATGCGCCTGGGCGAGCAGTGGCCGCGCAAGCACGACATGAGCTCGCTGCGCCTGCTCGGCAGCGTGGGTGAGCCGATCAATCCCGAGGCCTGGATATGGTATCGGGAAGTGATCGGCGGCGGGCGCTGCCCAATCATCGATACCTGGTGGCAAACCGAGACCGGTGCGGCCATGATTTCGCCGCTGCCCGGAGCCATCGCGACCAAGCCGGGATCGGCGACCCTTCCGCTGCCGGGCGTGATCGCCGACGTCGTCGATCGCGAAGGGAAAAGCGTCCCGCAAGGCTCCGGCGGATTCCTGGTGATCAAACAACCTTGGCCTTCCATGTTGCGGACCATCTACGGCGATCCCGAGCGCTACAAGCAGCAATACTGGTCGCAGATTCCCGGCATGTACTTCGCGGGCGACGGCGCGCGCATCGATTCCGACGGCTACTTCTGGCTGATGGGCCGCGTGGACGACGTGCTGAACGTCGCCGGGCACCGGCTGAGCACCATGGAGATCGAATCGGCGCTGGTGGCGAATCCCATCGTGGCCGAAGCCGCGGTGGTGGGGCGGCCCGACGAAGTCAAAGGCCAGGCGGTGGCGGCTTTCGTCACGCTGAAGGCCGGCCAGACACCGGGCGAAGAACAGAAAAACGCTCTGCGGCAATGGGTGGCCAAGGAAATCGGGCCCATCGCCAAGCCCGACGATATCCGCTTCACCGACGCGCTCCCGAAGACGCGCAGCGGGAAAATCATGCGCCGTTTGCTGCGCGAGCTGGCCACCAACGGTGAAGTGAAAGGCGATACTACGACGCTGGAGGACTTCTCCGTGCTGGCGAAGCTATCCTCCGATGAAGAATAAGCGGGCTAGCTAAGCTTCGCTACCAAGGCGCCCACGTTCAGGGATGCATCCAGCACAGGCCGCGCCCGGATCGGGCCCATGCTCGCGTTTGTGATCCAATGCAGTGCGCTGCTGATGGCGCAGCCGCATTCCGAACACTCGGGATCGCCGCCGAAGACGCAGGGAGTGACGCGTGTGCACAGATCCGCCGTATAGTTCGCCGATACGCGAGCAAACGCACAATCGCTGGGGCTCGACGGCGGACTGACGATCGCGCGCGCCATTCCGGGTTTGATGAGGAACTTCGGGAATCGGCGCGCCAGATCGGGGA
>JASIGB010000049.1:0-3298 GCA_030045355.1 Bryobacteraceae bacterium | reverse complement strand
CCTCCCCGAAATACCTAATCTCCCGTTACGGTTTCCTCGGCCAAACTGCCACTGGGGATCTCCTGATCCTTGTACTGCAGTTGATATAGCTTCCAATATATACCACGCAGTGCGAGCAGTTCCTGGTGCGTGCCCATCTCGCGCAGCCGGCCTTTGTGCATGACGAGAATGCGGTCGGCGCGCTGGATGGTGGAGAGACGATGGGCGATGATGATGGAGGTCCGGCCTTCCACCAATTGATCGAGCGCCGCGCGAATGCGCAGCTCGGTTTCGGTATCCACGCTCGAAGTGGCTTCGTCCAGGATCAGGAAACGCGGGTTGTGCGCCAACGCACGGGCGAAATTGATGAGCTGCTTCTGGCCGGTGGAGTAGCCCGCGCCGCGCTCGCGCACCGGCTGCTCGAAGCGCTCGGGCAGCGTTTCCACGAAGTCGAGCAGGTTGACGCGCGCGGCGGCAGTTGCGAGCTGTTCGTCGGAAATCCCCTCCGTGCCCAGGCGGATGTTTTCTGCGATGGTGCCGGTGAACAGATGCGGGTCCTGCAAGACCACTCCGAAATTGCGCCGCAGGTCTTCGATCTTGAAATCGCGAATGTCGGTGCCGCCGATCCGAATCGCCCCTCGCTGCACTTCGTAGAAACGCAGCAGAAGACTGGACAGCGTGGTTTTGCCCGCGCCCGTGTGGCCCACCACCGCGATCGTCTCGCCGGGTTCGATGCGGAAGCTCACGTCGCTGAGCACCCAGTCATCGTCCTTATACGCGAACCAGACGCGATCAAATTCTACGGCTGCGGGCGTGCGCGGGAACTCGACCGCGCGGGCGGGCGATTCGATCTCGACTGGCGTGTCGAGCAGCTTGAACACGCGCTCGGCGGCGGCCATGGCGCCTTGCATGATGTTGTACTTTTCGCTCAGATCCTGGATGGGACGGAAGAAGCGCATGCCGTATTGGAAGAACGCCACCACCACGCCGATCTGGATCGCGCCGCCGCGCACGCGAAACCCGCCGTAGGCGAGCAGCAGCGCCAGCGCCAGCATCCCCAGGAATTCGGCCACCGGATAAAACCAGCCGTAGGCGATGATCGCGTCTTTGTACGCTTCCATGTGATCGCGATTGATCTGCTCGAATTCGGCGCGGCTGCGATCCTCGCGGTTGAAAAGCTGCAGCACCGCGATGCCGCTGACGTGTTCCTGGAGATAAGAATTGATGCGCGCGATGGCGACGCGAATCCGCCGATAACTTTTCTGCACCGACCGCCGGAAGATCATGGTGACCAGCACCACCAGCGGCATCACCGCCAGCAGGAACGCGGTCATGCCCGGGCTCAATTCGAGCATCGCGATGATCACGAAGCCGAGCATCAGCAAATCGCCCAGGATCATCAGCAGGCCGGAGGAGAAAAGCTCGTTCAGCGCGTCGACGTCGGTGGTGATGCGCGTCACCAGGCGTCCCACCGGATTCTGATCGTAGAACGCGAGGTCCAGGCGCTGGAGATGGGCCATGATTTCGCTCCGCAGGTCGAACATGGCCTTTTGCCCGGTCCATTGCATGATGTATTGCTCGCCGAAATCGCAGACCATCCCGAACACGACCACAAGAAGATACAGAAAGGCGATCTGGCCCAGGCCGGTCCAGGCGTTGGCTGCTAGATAAGGATCCAGAATCGTGTGGGAGGGTTTGCCGGAGGGCGCGAGATAGCGGTCCACGGCCAGCGCTGTGAGAAGAGGTCCAATGGCCTGCAGGATCGCGTTGAAAACCAACAGAACCAAAGCGCCGGCGACAGGAGCCTTGTACGGCTTGATGTAGGTGAGCAGGCGCCGCATCAGACGCCCGTCGTAGGCTTTCCCTAAAACCTCTTCTTCCACGTACCTTCAGTTTAGCTTTTGTGGCGCCTGCACTCCCTGTGGCGCACGCACTCCTTGTGGCGCCCGCACTCTTGCGTGCGTTCCGGCTCAGTCGATATCGCTGCGTGGGCCCGGTTTCTCCGGGAGGGGTTTCATGTCGCCGATGTTCTCGGTGGTGCGCGGCGCCCAACCTTTGTGCGCGGCGTCGCGCGCTTCGTCGTGCGCGATTTCCGCCCTCGAGAGTGGGACATTGGTGGCCTTGTATTCGCTCAGCCTCCGCAGCCGGTCATGGTCGTGGGCGACGTCGGAAACATCGTCCAGGAGGTTGACGGTGACGTCTTCTTTTTCCACACTGATGTGACTCCGGGTGCCGGCTTAGGTTTCCGCGCGCCGGAAAACCACCACCGCGTTCAGTCCGCCGAAAGCAAATGAATTAGATAGCGCGAATTCGACAGCGGCGCGCCGGGCGATGCTGGGGATCACATCCAGGTCACACGCCGGATCGGGCTCGGTGAAGTTGGCCGTGGGCGGCAGTACGCCGTGGTGCAGCGCGAGCACGGTAGCGGCGGCTTCGATGGCGCCGGCAGCGCCCAGCGTATGGCCGTGCATGGACTTGGTGGAGCTGACCGCCAGGCGATCGGCGTGCGCGCCAAACACCTGCCGGATGGCCGCCGTTTCGGCCGCGTCGTTGGCGAGCGTACCGGTGCCGTGCGCGTTGATGTAGCCGATCGCGTCTGGCGCGAGCAACGCATCTGAGAGCCCCGCGCGCATCGCGCGAGCCGCGCCGTCCGGAGATGGCTGCGTGATGTGGAACGCATCGGAGGACATGCCGAAGCCGACGATCTCGCCCAAAATCGCCGCGCCCCGTGCGCGCGCCGCATCCATCGGCTCCAGCACCAGCATCGCCGCGCCTTCGCCCAGGATCAGGCCGCGGCGGTCCTTCGAAAACGGCCGGCAGGTGTCGGGCGACACCACGCGCATCGCTTCCCAGGCCTTGAGAAATCCCAGACTGAAGAACGCTTCGCTGCCGCCCGTGATGGCCATTTCGGCGATGCCCGAGCGCACCAGCCAAAACGCCTGGCCGATGGCGTGATTCGAAGAAGAGCAGGCGGTGGAGATCGTGTAGGTGGGTCCCACCGCGCCGGTTTCAAGCGAAATGCGGCTCGCGGCGCCGTTCTCCATGGTGCGCGGGATGGTAAACGGGTTCACCCGCGGGATGTTCTTGCGGTAGAGATTGACGAAGCCTTCGTCTTCGGTGTTCTGGCCGCCGGCGCAGGAGCCGGTGACGATGGCGGTTCGCTCGCGCAGCGCCTGCGTCCACTGAATAGCGGCCTGCGCGATGGCCTCGCGCGCGGCGACGACGCCCAATTGCGCGAAACGATCGAGTAAACTGATTTCTTTTTCGTCGAAATGTTCGCTGGGCGAGAAATCGCGGACCTCGGCGGCGTTGGAGAAAC
>JASIGB010000503.1:0-6665 GCA_030045355.1 Bryobacteraceae bacterium | reverse complement strand
TATTCGGCCCCATCGCCGCGGAGCGGGGCTCTAACGGCGCCTGGTGCAATCCGGGACAAGACCGCTGCTTCGCTCCCGAATGGGCCATCGTAAATTACGTCGAGCGGCAACTTACTAAGAAGGACTATATTTCCATCCGCAATGAATACTTCGACGACATCAAGGGCCAGCGCACGGGTTACAAGACCCAATACTCCGAGCACTTGCTGGGGTGGGGCCACTGGATCGGAAGTACCCTTCTCATGCGTCCCGAGGTCAGCTTTCTGCGCGCCTACGACTACCCGGCCTTCGATAGCGGCACCAAGAAAAACCAATTGATGGTCTCCGGCGACCTCATCTGGTTTTATTAATATATGGCCATGACAGCGAACCGCACATTCTGGGCACGAAGCAAAGCCTTGTTGATTACAGCCGGCGTGGGTGGACTGCTTGCCGCCGGACTGGCCGTGTCCACGGCACAAGAGACAAATCCACACGTTGACTCTCGAAAAGGCGAAAAACTAGCCGAGGGAGAGCTGGTGGCAAAGCAACTGCTGCTCCTCATGGATAAGGACAAGAACGGCAAGGTCTCCAAAGCAGAGTTCATGGGCTTCATGGAAGCGGAATTCGCTAGGCTAGATGTGAACCATGATGGAGAACTCGACGTCAAAGAGCTGACGCAATCGCGAATGCAGGTGCGCACGCGCGGACGTTGAACACGACGCTATACGGGGCTCCTGTATCCCGACGGACTAAGCGGTCGCACACATTGGCCGTTGGCGTTAGGCGACCTAAACGCGAGACGCTCAGTTTTCCCCAGGCATTAAGACGGCTGCATGGGCCGGAGCTGATTAGGCAACTCCGGCTCATGATCTTGTCGATGCCGCGCGATGTTGGCGAACGTTAACTCAGAAAGTGAGTCGCCCCACGAGTTGGCCGGACCGCGGCTGTGCCCCGGCCCCCTCAACCGTATTGATGTATCCATAGCCACTGGTCAATACCCCGTTCGAGGTCACCAAAGGGGTCAGAATGGTGGCCGGTGACCCGCCAGGGGCGAGCCCCTGGTTACCGGACTGGGGCGGCGAAAGGAACAGCCGGTTGAAAATGTTCTGGAATTCGGCGCGAACGAAGAGATTCACTCTGCCTTCCTTGCCGAACCTGAAATTCCGGCCAAAGCTCATCGACTCGGCAGGCTGCCGTTGCCAGCGGTAGTTGTTGTAGAACGGAGCCGCGGTGCCCCACTGTCCTGACCCCGGATCCGACCAGGCGGCAGGATTGAGGATGGATTGAGTCTGCGGATTGAAGCATCCGCAGTTCGGATTGAACAAAAACGGATTCACACCGGGAACACGGTTGTCGGGATCGACCGGAGTCCCGTTGAAGCCACCCTGCCGTAACAACTCGTTGATGAGCTGATTGCTGGAGGACGGGCTTTCAATCAGGGCGCCGTTCTGATAACGCAGCAGCCAGCCGACCTGCCATCCCCGAACCACCTGGGAAAGCACTTTCGCTCCCGTGCTGTCGGGGGAGGCCAACCCGGGTGTCGTGTAGGTGCCGGAAATCACCGCGGCTTCCGGATAGACCAACTGGTTCAGCTGCTTTTGTGCCCCGTAATTGAAAACGTCTGAAATGACCGGGTTGTAAGAGAGGAAGATCGGGGCTTCCGAACCTGTGCCCAGGTCCTCGCCCTTGGACCACACGAACGAGCCTTGGACCTGCAAGCCATGCGAGAAGCGCTTGGTGACTTTGGTCTGAAGCGCGTCGTACCACGTTTTACCGATGGGAGGCCCGAGGAACGACTCCGGACCGCCGCTAGCCCACTGCGGCACTGGACGGATTGCCTCAGCAACCGTATCCGTCAGGGGGAATCCCGCATAGGGCGCCTTAAATCCGGCGGCGATCGCCGCCGGAGAGTCGAGGGGATCCGTCAGCAGTGCGAGATCCGCAGGATTGTTCATGCTGAGCCCATAATGCGCCAGAAGCTGGGGTGTCAGACAATTGCATTGGTACTGGTCGAGACCTTCGGCAGACCACCAAACTCCCCGGTTGCCCACGTAGGTAGCTTCCACGACGATGTCCCGTTGGAGTTCGCGCTGCAGACCGATGCTCCACTGCAGGATGCGTGGCGGCCGCGCACTCGGACTGAAGATGGTATTCGGAGATGACGGCGGCAACAGCCCGTCTGTCAGAACCGGCAGTCTACCGGGATTATAGTTCGGCCAAGTCACGTTGGGGTAGGGATTTACTGCGGGAAACCCATTCGGGGACGGGCTGATTCCATAACCGGTCGCGTTGAAACTATAGTAATTCGCCAGGCTGTATTGAATCCCTTGCGGGGTTTGCACCACACCATAGGTAATGCCGGCGCCGGTGCGCAGCACCGTTTTCGAGTCGATCTGGTAAGCGGCTCCGACACGTGGCCCGAGCGCCCAAGGATAGTTATGCGAGAGCTGGCAGTTGCAGGTCGCTCCGTAGATCTCCGCTCCCGGAAGCCCGACCGTCGGGTTTATCGTGGTGAAGGAGGCGATCGGCATGCGGCCGTGTTCTTCCTTCAAATACGTCTGAAAATCGTATCGCAAGCCGTAATCGACCGTAAACCTCCTCGTGACCTTCCAGCTATCCTGCGCGTAGTACCCCATGCTGGTGGTGCCCGTCTTGGTTTGGGTGTTAGGACTGATCTGAATGTCGTCCACCAAGCCCAGCATGAAGCTGGCGTAACTGAAACCGGTGGGATTGGGGAAGTTAAAAGGCTGGAGATTTTGCCAGGGATCGGCGGTTTCGGCGTTGGAAAGTCCGAACGCTCCGTTCGCCCGCCATCCGCTGTGTTCCGGATATCCATCGACGATGAGTTCGCCGCCGAACTTGAAAATGTGGTTTCCGTGTACCCAGGTCAAGTTGGTGTTCGCAGTGCTTTTCTCTTCCCAGAGGAAGGAAATAAAGGCCGGTCCGATGCCACCAAAATTATTGAAGTCTCCAAAGCCGCCGCTGATGAAGTTCGTCAGCCCGCTGCCGCCATCGAAGATTCCGCCGATCGAGGGGAAGCGGTTGGTTTGGAAATACCCGCTCATCCCCAGCGAGGACTGGTTGAAATTGGGATAGTCCGTCGGCTGATATTGGTGAATGTAGCCGATGCCGACATGGAACAGCACAGTGGGCGTAATGGTGTCATCGAAGTTGAGCCGAGTGGTGTAGTTCCGATTGGCGGTTGGCGCGGGGGCCTCGAAAATGCCCGCCCAACCGTTGGCATTGGGGTTATTGTCCGCCAGGTGTGACCAATACCAGGAGAGCTTCTGAGTGCTGCTGAGTGAGTGATCCAGCTTAAACGAGACATTGGTAGTGTGCTGCCAGTTTAGGTAGGAGGGAATAATGTAGTTGTTTTCCAGGCCGGGTGCGTTTGGTAACGGGAACATGTTCTCAACCGCAAGGGCAAACGAACTTAACCTCGACATCGGAATTGCGTTGTTGGGGAAAGGGCTGCGAACCGTTGCTCCATTGACAATCCGGGTGGTGTTGGGATCGAAGATTTCACCGTAAGAGAGCGTTTGCCCGGCCGGATCCACCGCCTGCTTGCCCGTGATGGTGTTCACGATGGCGGGACTGTACAAGCAACTGTTGCCTGAGTAATCAAAGCAGCCGGCGGTGGAAAAATTGCCGTCCCGATACGCCTGGGTGGGCACTGTGCTGATGCCATTCGAAATGACCTTGTTCTCGCGGAATTGCTCGAAATTAACGAAGAAGAAGGTCCTGTTCTTTCCGTCGTACAGCTTGGGAATGACGATCGGGCCGCCGAGGGTGCCCCCGAAATCGTTGCGGTGCACGGGGTTCCGGATGTGCTGGCCCTCCAATGCCGGGTCCTGTGTGCCTGCATCGGTGAACGGCAACCCGGCGTTAAAGGCCGTGTTTACCAGATAGTCGTAGGCGCTGCCATGCAACGTATTGGTGCCCGATTTCATGGTGAGGTTAAAATAGCCGCCGCCCACCTGGCCGTACTCCGCCGCGAAATTGCTGGTCTGAACCGATACCTCCTGGATGGCATCGACGCTGGCGCCCTGGCTGAGCTGCTGCAGGACTTTCCAGATGTTTCCGGTGGAATCCTGGCCTTCGATGCGGATGGCTTCGCTGTTACTTGGCAATCCATTTACCACCAGCGATGCGTCGTTTCCAAAGCTCACGCCGGGAAGGAGCTCCGAAATCTGCAGGGGGTTCCGAATTTGGCCTAACGTGTTGCCGGTGTTAGCGGCCGCAAGGAGGTTCCCGCCCCCGATGGTGAGCACCGGAAGCTGATCCACTTGGTCAATGTCCACCGTATGGCTCATTTCCCCGCTTTCGGTTTTCAGCAAGGGGGCCGTATCAGTGACCGAGACCGTCTCGTTCGTGGCGCCGAGTTCGAGCGTCACGTCTTTACGCGTGTCAGTGGCGACAATCACCTGTACATTGGACTCGATGAATCTCTTAAAGCCGGGCGCATTCACTTCGATCTCATAGGTGCCCGCCGGCACCGATAGCACGTAGTTGCCCGTAGCCGACGTGCCGCCGGAATAGACGACGCCCGTTGCGGTGTTTTTGACTTGAATTTGAGCCGAAGGCACAACAGCCGCAGCAGGATCAGAGATTGTTCCAGTGATTGTACCTTGATTTGACTGTGCCAAAGCGCCAACAGCGGCTAGGAGCAGTATGGCTCCCGTCAAAACATAACGCATCTTCACCCTCCCTGTACGTAAAAATGCGAGTTTCTTGACCCCAATTACAACTCGCAGTGCGGCAATCATATTCGCAGAGTAACTGTGAGTCAATGCTCGAATGTTGATACTCGACAACAAATGAATTGATGCGAGCCCGGCGTCTTCTTGGCCGCTTCGACGCCCGCTCCTCGCCTGCGGCCGCGGACAACCGAAAATGAGTTCGCCAAAGTCGCGGACCTGGCGAGGCAATAGCCGGCATTGATAGCCACAGCCAACATTCTGCTTGGGCAAAGATCCCGCGGGGAAGACGCGGCAAAGAATGCGGCGCAGATCTACGTTCAGCTTGCGCCATTGGCCCGAGGCAACTAAGAGCAGAAGCAGAAGAACGCAAAAGTAACCACCGCGCGCACGACGATATTACCGCCCCAGTTTCTGAAGCACATCGAGCGCTTGCGCCCGCACGTCGGCGTCCGAACCCTGGGCTGCGATGGTCAACTGCTTCCGCGCGGCTCCTACCTCGCCGCTCTGCCCCAGCGCCATGGCCAACTCGAAATGGGCACGCCAGAAACCGGGCTGCAAGCGGACTGCGGTCTCCAACTGCCGAATGGCCGCGGCTAATTCGCGCTGATCCGCTAGGAGCCGGGCGTAATCCAGCCGTGCTTCCGCCGAGTCGGGGTTCAGTCGAATGGCCTGCTCGAATTGAAAACGAGATTCGGGTATCTCACCGCGCGTCGCCAGCACACGCGCCAGGTTTAGACGCCACTCGGCCACGCCGGGCTCGATGCGCAAGGCCTCGCGAAAATGCAACTCGGCGGCAGCCTGATCCCCGCTGCCCCATTCGACATTCGCGAGATTATTGTGCAACTCGGGCAGTTCCGGATCCAGGGCCACCGCGCGCTCCAAATCCGCCCGCGCTTCCGCGCCTTTGTCCTCCTGCCAGAGAGTCCAACCCAGGATGCCCCATTCCAGCGGCTCGTCAGGAGCCAGTGCCATGGCGCGGCGCAGCGCCGCTTCCGCTTGAGGGAATTGCCGATTTTGCAGGAGCGCGTTGCCGAGCTGAGTGAGACGGAACGCGATTGGCTCCCGGCGCGCGGCCTCCTCAAAATACGGGACCGCCTTCGCCCAATCACCCGCGGCGCCATAGCCTTGGGCGAGTTCCGCAGAAAAGCCGGCGTCAGTGGGATGGTAGCGTTGCAATAAGCTCGCGAGCGCCGGCAGGCCTTCTTTGAGATTCCGCCCGTATCGAACCTGGGCCGCTGCGATATATAAGGCGTTCTCCGGGGTATCGGCGAGGGGCGCCGGATAATAAGGCGCCACTTGGCCAACATATCGAGTCGCCGCCGTCTCGACGATCTCCGCCTTCGGGGCCGTAAGATCGCCCGCCGGCTTTTGCCGCTGAATCCGAATCCAATGATCGGTCATGACCACATGCACCACGTCGTCGGTTCTGCGCTTGGGCATGTGGCAGGCGATGCAATCGGCTCCGGCTGCATGTGGCCCGCCGGCTGTTTGTGCGAGCGTTGCAGCATGGCACTTTTCGCAAACCGCGTTGTAGTGCGCGGATGCGCCCGGTCCATGCGGGACGTTGTGTGGGTCGTGGCACGTGGTGCAGCGCAGCTTCCCGGCGCTCTTGATATAGCACTGCGATTGCTGTAACCGGTAGGCGCCGTGTGCGATCTCAAAGCGGTCTGGCTGGCTCCCGGAACGGTCGAACTCCACTCGGAAGTCGCCTAAAGGCTGTCCGGGGACGTACGAGAATGGCGCTCTGTCAAAGCGGCGGATGGAGTGCGGAAGATCCAGGCTGGTGGTCTCGAGGTGGCACTGCAAACATACCTCGATCTCCCGCTCCGGCGCTAGGCGCTTGGGGTTGATGATGGCGCTGCGAATTTGCTCCCCCGCCGCGCCGGCGGAGGCGAGAGCGACGTGCCGCTGGCCCGGCCCATGACATCGCTGGCAGTCGATTCCTTCGGGAAGAGGCTCGAGAAAAGTCATTTCGGCATTCGC
>JASIGB010000048.1:0-8186 GCA_030045355.1 Bryobacteraceae bacterium | reverse complement strand
GCCGACGTTTCCTCGGTAATCTTCGACAAAACCGGCACTGTGACCACGGGCAATCTGCATCTGGCGCGTGTCGAGCCGGCCGAGGGTGTCGATCCTGCGGTACTCAAGCGCCTCGGCGCAAGTCTCGGGGCCGCAAGCAACCACCCGCTCAGTCGCGCCGCCGCGGCTGCGGTGCCAAAAGAAGAGCGCCTGGAACTCGAAGACGCTCGTGAGCTGGGAGGCTTCGGCGTCACGGGTCAATACGAGGGGCAAGCTGTTGTAATGGGACGCGCGGACTGGTTCGAGCGTCTCGGCATCACGGTGACCGCGCCGCCGGCGCACGTCGGCCCGATTGCCGGTGTCAGCCGGAATGGGAAGTTTCTCGGCTGGCTGCTGTTTTATGACCAGCTCCGCAGCAGCGCTTCCGCCGCAGTGCAGGACCTGAAAGGGCTCGGCATCGAGCACATGGTACTGTTGACGGGAGACCGGACTGCGGTGGCGCAAGAGGTGGCAGCCGAGATCGGCGTGAACGAAGTTTGGGCCGAGATGCTGCCCGAGCAGAAGTTGAATCGCGTCATGCATGAAATCAAAGCCGGCCACCGTCCCATGGTCGTTGGAGATGGCATTAACGATTCGTTGGCGCTTCGCGCCGGCGCGGTCGGCGTGGCCATGGGCACGCAAGGATCCGATATCGCTCTGGCGTCAGCCGACCTCGCGCTGATGACCAACGATCTCCGGCGGCTCGGCACCTGTATTCGGCTCAGCCGCCGCTGCCGCCGTACGATCTCGGTGAATATTCTGATGGCCTTTGGGTTCACGTTTGGTCTAGTGGCGCTGGCGGGCTTCAATGTTCTTGGCGCATCGGCGCCGATTATTGCGGCGCTCCTGCACAACGTGAGCACGTTCCTCGTTCTTGGCAACTCCGGCCGCCTGCTGCGCTTCGACGAAACGGGCGGAGGTGGAGCCGCCGGAACTGGGGGAGCAGTCGCTGTGTCACTGGGCGCGGCGAATGCCTGAGCCACCGCTCCGGGAGCCTTAATGAGGCACACGCGTTAGGAAGCGGGCGCGACTGGGTACATTCAGTCAACGAGAGCATGGACAACATCCTCGATGTGCAGCACCTCTCGGTGCACTTTGGTCAGCGCCAGGTGCTGCACGACCTGAGCTTCAACGTCGAGCGCGGCACCTCGCTCGCTATTCTCGGACCGAATGGCGCGGGCAAGACGGTGCTGTTCCGTTCCCTGGTTGGCGCGGCGCCCTTTGCCGGCACGGTGCGCTGGGCCGCAGGCACCCGCATCGGTTATGTGCCGCAGAAGCTGGACCTCGAACGTGACATTCCGATCACGGGACTCGATTTCCTCGCCGCGCGAACCAAGATTGCGCATGGCACCCGCACCGACGTCTCCCGCGTGCTGGCGCTCGTCGGCATACCTCCCGACGTGGCCAACCAGCCTATCGGCGTACTCTCGGGCGGACAGTTCCAGCGGCTGCTGCTGGCCTTCGCTCTGATCGGCGATCCGAACGCGTTGTTGCTTGATGAGCCAACGGCGGGAGTGGACGAACCGGGGCAGGAACAGATCAATGAACTGGTACGCATTCTTCAGCGCGATCAGGCGCTGACTGTGCTGTTCATCTCGCATGAGCTCACGGTGGTCAATCGCTACGCCACGAACGTGCTCTGTCTGAGTCATAGCGCGGCGTGCATTGGCCCGCCGAGCACTGTTCTCACGCCGGATCTCCTACGTGAGATGTACGGCACGGAAGTGCATTTTCACGTCCACGAGCACGACGGATGACCGTTGACGCATTGGCGCTCGGGGTGGCGATGGCCGTGGCCTCCGGCCTGGTTGGCTGTTTTGCTGTGATGCGGCGCATGTCGCTTGCGGCCGACCCTCTGTCACATGTCGCGTTGCCGGGAATCGGCATCGCCCTGGCGCTGCGGATCAACCCGATCTTCGGCGCCGTGGCTTTGTTATTTTTCGGCGCGCTGCTGGTGTGGGCGCTCGAAGAACGGACCCGAACCGCGACAGAAACTATGATCGGTATCGTCTTTTCAGTGGCGCTAGCTGCCGGAAGTCTGATGACCTCCGGTGAGGAACTGATCGACGCGCTGTTCGGCAGCCGCGGCGCGCTGGGCAGATCGGAGTTGATCTTCGGCCTTGTCGGCGCCGTCGCCGTCATCGTGTTCATCTTCACACAACGGGATCGCCTGATCGTGATGCTCGTCTCGCCGGAGGTGGCGCGCACGACCGGGATCAACGTTAGCCGGCTGAACTTGCTGTATCTCGAGGCGTTCGCGCTGACGATCGCTCTGGGGCTGCGGTACCTGGGGGTGCTGTTGATGGGGGCCCTGATCATCGTGCCAGCGGCCACCGCAAAGGGACTGGCGCGCAATCTCACCGGTATGCTTTACATGGCGGCCGGCATCGCTGTAGTGGCTACCATCGTTGGCACGTGGGCAGGGGCGCGCCTGCACCAGGCCAGCGGCCCGCTGATCGTGATGACGGCGACTGCGATCTTCCTGATAAGCCTTGTACGGAGGCCCACCTGAGCAACCGGGGGAGTGATGGCTATTCAAAGTCCTGGTGGTTCAGGATGTTACAATTTAGGTGCATGTTTCGCCTCAATAGGCGAGCATTCAGCTACCGCTATTGACGAGGTCTCCTTCACTTGATGTGGCTACTGTTCCTCTTCGTTTGTGCGTGGTTCATCATACTCAGCTTTGATGTATTTTCAATAGCCGGCCCACAGTCAGAGTCGAAAGGCTATGTTTATCCTCGCGCGCATCGCCTGATGCGAGGGGTGACGTGGCTGTACTCGGGAGCGGTACTGGCGGTCGGGCTGTGGCTGAGCTTTGGATTGCTGGGCATGAGCGCGGCGCGCGAGTGGATTGACAGTGGCTTGGCCGCAATTGCGTTTCCGGCGCTCCTTCTGGGGCTGACCGCCTCGGTGGCCACACTCGCTCTGACCGGCGCTCGATTCCGCTACGCAGTGAGCGCCGAGACCGAGGGCGCCGACACTCAACCGAAGCTACTGATCAAGTCCATGGCCAATCCCGGATTCGCGGCGCGGCAGGGGCAAGCGATCATCGTCTCGACCGGTGCTGTGCTCGTATGGATCGCCGAGCAATCTCTGTGGCCCTCCCAGACGCCACGGGAGATGGAAAGCGCGGCCAGTATCGGCGTTGCCATTGGCGCAGCGTTCGGGCTCGCTTTCGCTTCGCTTGTGGCGGAGCGCATCGTGAGCGCTTTCCCCGAGCCCCAGTTGCCGGAGGCTCCGACGATTCGGCGTCTGCTTTTTTTCACGACGCTAGTGCTACTCGCGGGGGCCTGTCTGGAGATTGGTCACGGCATCGGTCTCACCTGGGTTCGTTGGCTCGTTGTGATCGTAGCGTGCATCCCAGGTTTGATCGCGCTCGAACTCACAGTTCGCGCGCTCGGGCGCCTGTTCCTCCCTCCGCCCCTTCCCGCGGATGCAACCGCTGTTACGGATAGTCTGGTCGCGACCCTGATCACCGGTGGAACTCGCACGCCCGGCGCCCTACTTCGTACGCACCTCGGATTGGATTTTTCAAGGAGTTGGGCCCTTGGGTTTCTGAGTAAGGCATTGCTCCCAGCCGCCTTCGGGACGGGTCTGCTGTGTTGGGGATTGAGCGGCGTGAAGCTGATCGACCTGGGTCAGCGTGGCGTCTACGAGCGATTCGGAGCTCCTGTCGCGGTGCTTGGACCCGGCCTGCACATGGTGCTGCCATGGCCGGTTGGACGGGTGCGTCCCGTCGAATACGGGACGATTCACTCCGTGGCGATCGGTGTCGACAAGGCTGAACCAGACGAAATGGTCCCGGCCAATGCAGAGGGTCAGCCACCGCTCGCTCTAAATCGGCTCTGGGAGACCTCGCATCCGGGTCAGGCGTACTATCTGGTGCCGAGCACAGGTACCGGGCCTGAAGGGTTCCAGGAAGTCGCAACCGAGATCAGTGTGCTTTACCGGGTAGGCTTGACCGATTCGGCAGCCTTGCAGTCAATATACACGGTGGCCGACCCGGAATCGCTGATCAGAGACGACGCGAGCCGTTTGGTTCTACGTTTCTTTAACTCGCGGACCCTGGAGACGGTAATCGGAGCGCGTCGAGAGAACGTGGCGGGCGCACTACGCGATCAGTTGGCGGCCGATGTTGACTCGCAACACGCGGGTATAGACATCGTGTCGGTGCTGATCGAAGAAATCCATCCTCCGGCAGGTGCGGCGGCTGCGTACCACGCGGTGCAGGCGGCCGAGATCAACTCGCTGGCTACCATTTTCGACGAACAGGCGCGGGCGGAACTCACGGCTGGAAATGCGCAGCAACAGGCAAACCAGATGACGACGGCTGCGGATGCGAAAGCTGATGAGATTCGGCGTGTCGCCGATGCAGCAGCCTATCGCTTCGATGCGGATCGCCGTGCTTTTGGGGTCGGAGGGAGGGCCTACTTGCTGGAGCGCTTTCTAGCGGCGTATACGGCCCTGTCGAAGGTTCCGGTGACGATCCTCGATCACCGGCTCAACTCGGGCAAAGGTCCTATTCTCGACATGCGTGAGACAGGTGGGAGCATCGGAGCTTCTAACCCCACTGCGCCCCTCATTCCGGGAGTCGAGCCAGCACGCTAGTCTAGGCTGCCCCGAGCCCTACGGATGTCCGGGTGATGGTGTCAGTTTGTCGAGCTAATCTTGAGTTCCCGGCCGTCTGCCATCCGAACTTTTGTGACCCATATCGACGGCGCGCCGTTCTTCGCACGATAACCGGCTATGACTACTTGATCATCGCTCTGCAAGGAGGATTCAGTCCAACCCTTCGCCGCCAAGTGGTTTGGGCTGGTGAGTTCGGCTTCCCAATTTCGCACATTGCCTTTTTCATCCGTCACATCGAATTCAATCACGCAATGAGGATTCACGAAATGAAGATCCGTAACCATGCCCTTCAACATGACCGCCGCCGTAATATCGACGGCCGCCATTCCATGGTGTGATATGGCCGGACCCGGCAGGATAATTAAAACGATCGTTAATCCCACTAGGGTTGAAGACATATGCTTCCCGGCGCTGATGTGCATGATGTTTCGTCGAACTCTGGGGCTATGCATATACAATTACACATCCCGAGTGTCACGGAGGTTGTCTTCGAATCGCAAATCCGAAATTGGTGATTTCGCAGAATTGCGTATGGGCTTGCGTTTCGCAAGGCAACGGACGGTCGCTGACCGGAAGCCTCCCGGTCACTAACCACTAGTTGACTGGCCAGAGCGTCGATATCGCCGCGACGCATGATAGCATCGAATTGAGAACTAAGTGAGAGTCCACATGCTCCACAGACTGGCCATATGGGTTCCGTGGGCGTTGTTGATCGCGGTGGCCGCCCCCATCTTTGCTCATCACTCGGTCTCGGCTGAATTCGATGTGCGCCGCCAAATCACATTTGCGGGCGTAATAACGAAAGTGGAGTGGAGTAATCCTCACGTCTACTTCTATGTCGACGTCAAGGACGGCAGTGAACGGGTCACGAACTGGGCCTTCGAGAGCGCCGGTCCGAATACCCTGGCACGATTGGGATGGATGCGAGATACCCTGAAAGTGGGCGATCGGGTAACTGTTGTTGGTTTCCCCGCACGCGATGGAGCCCACGTCGCCAGCGCGCAGGAAATCACACTCTCGAATGGCCGTAAGGTGCTCGGGGAACCAGCCGCCCCGAAGTGATGTGGACTTCGGCGGTGTTTCTCCGTATCTTATTGAGCAATAAGTGTCACAGACCTTGCGGCCACCGGTCAGTGACCGAGAGTTGACAATTCCCCTATTCGTTTCGGGCACTCCGTTTTGTCCAAACAGACCAAAAATCACATACACTGGCAACGGATGCGTTTTGCAACCGCGATACCGACTTGTCTCGCCTTGCTGCAGGCATTTTTTGTATCACCGTTTCAACACATACATCCGGGCGGCGATCACGATCACCCAGCCGTCCTCCATGCCCACTTTTATCGTTTCGCCGTGCCCGGCGTGCAGCACACGGGCGTCCATTTGGAAAACGCCGATGATGACGATCACGACGCAATCTGGTCGGTCGATTCTTTTACGCTCGTTCCCGGCGTTCCGCTAGCGCTTTCGGCGCCGGTGCGGGCGGTGCTGGAACTATTCTCGCCGCCAGTGCCGGTCGCCTGGGTCGAGGTGGTCGAGGAATGCGGGCACGATCCGCCCTGTGACTCCCCGCGCATTCCTCGAGCCCCACCTTCTTAAGCCCTCCACCCGAACGTTTGAAGTGTGTCTAGTCGCACGCCGTTGGTCGCGCTGCGCCATGACCTTCTGTTTGAAGAGCTTAGGAAGGAATCAGGTGAATAAAGTATTTGCTGCATTTGTTGTCTTGTTTATTGTCTGGCATCCTTGCGGCTGCCGGGCGCAGCTCCGATTAAGTTTGCAAGATGCGGTCAACGAAGCGATTCAAAGCCGTGCATCGCTAAAGGCGGATGCCGACCAGGTGAGCATTGCCGAAGGGCTGCGCCGCCAGGCGGGCGTCATCCCCAACCCCGAATTTCAGTTCCAGAACGAAAACCTCAGGCCGGGTATGACATACACGCGCGATGTCGACACTCTGGCCATGATTAATCAGCCCCTCGACATCTTGGGAAAACGGAGACAGCGCATGGTGGTTGCCGACACAGGAGTGATTCGAAGCCGAGCCGATTATGACCTAGCTCGGTGGCAGGTGGCGCGTCAGGTAGAGCTCGCTTATTGGGAAGTGAGAGGGCTGCAAGAGACTCGCGACGTCCTGAAGGACACGGCTGATAGTTTCCAGAACGTGATCCAGTTTAACGCGGCCCGGTTCAGTACCGGAGCGATCGCCGAACAGGATCTGCTGCGAGTCCGGCTGGAGGGCGAGCGCCTGAAGATCGCAGCTGACCTCGCCCTACTCGACCTGAACCGCGCGCGCATGGAACTTCTAAGGGAAATGGGCCGGACGGAGTTCACCGAAGTGGTTTTAACGGAGCCGCTCGCGCCCGGCTCTACGTTTGTCCCCGCGGGCATGGAACAGGCGCTGGCACAGCGCAAAGAGATCCGGGCGGCGCGCGCGGCGCTGGAACAAGCCATGGCCAATGTCAGGCTGCAAGAAGTGAATGCGCGTCCAGACTTGAACGTCACTTATGGCTACAAACGAACCGAATTGCCCGACACTATTTACGGCGTGAACACGGCGATCGTCTCGGCGCGGATTACTCTTCCGGTGACGGACAAGAATCAAGGTAACCGCATTGCGGCCGAGGCCGAGGTTCGCCGCGATCAACACCTGCTGGAAGCCGCGCAGACGGAGGTCCGTGCGGATTACACTGCCGCGCTTCAGGAGTACGAAATGCGACGCACGGAGTTGGTCCAAGCCCTGGAACCTTTGCGCGACCATGCTGCTGATATCGCAAAGATCGCTGCCGCGGCCTACGCGGAAGGCGGCACTGACCTGCTTCGTTTGCTCGATGCCCAGCGGGCGAGGCTCGATGCCCAACTGGCCTGGGCGCGCGGAATGGCGGATTACCGGCAAAGTGTTGTGAAGCTCGAAGCAGCCGAGGGGGTGAACCCGTGAAGACGAGTGCCCTGATTCTCTTATTCGCAAGTTTGTGTGTCGTGAGCTGCAATCGGACGGGCGCTTCCACCGAAGCCGCTGCTCCAACGGCTGAGAAAGCCTCCAAGGATGAGGTCATTCTGTCGCCCGAGCAGCAGGCTGAGGCAAAGGTGAACACTGAGCCCGCGACGCTTTCTAATGCGCCTGAAATGCTAACCGTGAAAGGCCACATCGCACTCGACGACGATCGGACTTGGCGTGTGGGCGTGCGCACCATCGGTTCGGTCACCAAGGTCTATGCGAACCTCGGCGATCACGTTCGCAAAGGCGAGATCCTGGCCCGTTATCACGCAGATGAGGTTCGCGATTCCCGCGCGCAGTATCGCACTACGCTGGCCGAGCTGGATCGGGCCAAAGCGGCGGTGGTGCAAGCCGACCGCAGTTACAAGCGCGCGCAGCGCTTACTCGAGTTAAAAGCGGGCTCGGTTCAACAAGTGGAGCAGGCGCAGCAGGATTTGCTGACCGCACAAATGGCCGTAAGGAAGGCCGAGATCGAAGTGGATCGCGGTAAGGATCTGCTTGAAGACGACCTCAAAGTTCCGGCCGACCCGGCTCCGAATCGAACCGA
>JASIGB010000502.1:0-5895 GCA_030045355.1 Bryobacteraceae bacterium | reverse complement strand
GCCTTCGGCGAGTTGGGCCTGAGCGAGCTGGTTTCGTTCACCGTTCCCGCGAATGTGCGCTCCCGCCGCGTCATGGAGAAGCTGGCCATGGTTCACGATCCCGCTGAAGACTTCGACCATCCGGAGCTCCCGGCGGGTCATCCCTTGCGCCGGCACGTCCTCTACCGCCTCCGCAACTCATAGTCCCGCAGATTCGCCGATAAGCATAGGCGAGAGCTTTTAGACTTGTCTCCGACTCGATAACCAGGACTTATGCCCGATCAACCTGTGGAATTACTGCTGGTGGAAGATAATCCCGACGATGTGGAATTGACGCTCCATGTCCTAAAGAAGAACAAACTCACCAATCGCATACAAGTGGTGCGCGACGGCGCGGAGGCGCTCGATTACCTGTTTGGCTCCGATGGCCATCCCTCCCCGCTCTGCTGTCCAAAGGTGGTGCTGCTCGACCTGAAGCTGCCCAAGGTGAACGGCATTGAGGTGCTGGGAAAGATTCGCTCTGATCCGAGGACCAAATCGCTTCCAGTGGTGGTGCTTACCTCATCGCGCGAGGATCGCGACCTGTTTCTCTGCTATGAACTGGGCGTAAACAGCTACATCGTGAAGCCGGTCGACTTTGTCCAGTTTACCGAGGCCATCCGGCAACTCGGGCTTTATTGGCTCCTGCTCAATGAAAGGCCGCAGCCGGCACAAGGGCCGGCTTGAAACGGGAAGCAGCCTTTATGGCTTGGACGAAAACCTCGGTCGTGCACCGGTACGCCCTGGCTGTAATCTTTGTCGCCGCCGCAGTGGCGCTGCGGTTGGCGCTCGACCCGATCATGGGCCAAAAGGACGTACTCTTCGCGTTTACGCTTGCGATCGTGGCGGCGGCGCGCGCCGGCGGCCGCGGACCGGCTTTACTCGCCACGGTCCTCGGCGTGCCGGTGGCTTTATACTTTTCGATCGAGCCCCAATTTAGCTGGGGCGTGGCCGATCCGGCCGACATCACCAGTCTGGTCTTGCTCGGCGCGATCGGCGTGGGCATCAGTTTTTTCGCCAAGCCCGTGACGGAACGACCTCCCGTGAGATCGAGCCCCCGTTCCTCGCGCTGGCGGAGGGTCGGCTTGATCGGAGGCGTCGGAGCGGCGCTGGCGCTTCTGACCGGACTGTTATGGGGCGATTTCCAGCGCGACCGGGAGCGCCAAGGATGGATACAACACACCTATCGGGTGCTGGTGGCTTTGCGCGGCGTGATGACCAACCTGTATGATGCCGAAGCCGCGCAACGCAATTACCTGCTGACGAGTGACCAGGAGTACCTGAGACCATTGGAAGCGGCCCTGCGGCGGCAGCAGAATGCGTTGCCGGATCTCCAACGCCTCACCGCTGACAACCCTGCCCAACAGCAGCTTTTGAGCGAGCTCGGCAGCACAATCGAAGCGAAAATCGCCTTATTGCGCGGCGGAATCGCAGTCAGAAACGAGCGCGGCGCAGGGGCCGCAGTCGCCATCGTCGCGCGAGGACAGGGCAAAATCCTGATGGACCGCTGCACTGCGATCTTGCAAGCCATGGAAGCGGAGGAGCGGCGCCTGCTGGCCGCGCGGACCGAGGCCGCCGAGTCCCAGTCCAACCGAATGCGCTGGATTCTCGGCCTCGGCAATACCTCCCTCCTGCTGCTGCTGATCCTAGCCGGAGCCGCCATCGAGCGCGATCTGGGCCAGCGGCGTCGCGCCGACGAACTCTCCGAAATCTTGACGTCGATCGTCGCTTCTTCCGAAGACGCCGTATTTAGCCGCGATCTCGACGGGTATATCCTTTCCTGGAACCAGGGGGCCGAGCGCCTCACCGGTTACTCCGCCTCCGAGGTGATCGGGCAAGGCCTCCCGGGCTTCTTCATCGGGGACACAGCGGAAGATTATTCGCAAATCCTGGAGAGGCTGCGGGCGGGCGAGACGGGCATCCTGTTCGAAGCCAGACACAACCGGAAAGATGGCGAAGCGATTGAGCTTTCCGTGCGGGTATCGCCCTTGCGGCTGGAGGGGGGGTTGGCGGGCGTCTCCGTGATCGCCCGCGACATCACCCAAGCGCGGAGGGCAGAAAAGGCGCTGGCGTTGAGTGAGGAGCGCTATCGCTCGCTGGTATTGGTCAGCAGCCAGATCATTTGGGTGACGCCTCCCGACGGCGTCGTAGAAGACATGCCCATGTGGCGGGAGTTTACCGGCCAGAGCGTCGAGGAGGTGCAGGGTTGGGGATGGCTGGACGCTCTCCATCCCGACGACCGAGAACGCACACACGAGGTTTGGACCCGTGCTGTCGAGAACCGGACACCGTACGGCACTGAGTATCGAATGCGCCGCAAGGATGGCGAATATCGCGCGATGGCGGTTCACGGCGTGCCGGTGGCCGGCTCGGACGGCGAGATCCGGGAGTGGGTCGGTTCCTGCGTCGACATCACGGACCGCAAACGCGCCGAGGAAGCCCGCCTGGAACGGGAGAAAACTCTCCGGCGATTTATTGACGACGCGCCTGTGGCCATTGCGATGTTCGACAACGAAATGCGCTATCTCGCCTCCAGCCGGCGGTACCGCGAAGGGTATCACTTATCCGAAGAATTGGCGGGCCGAAGCCACTACGAAGTGTTCCCGGAAATCTCTTCGCGGTGGCGCGAGATCCATCGCCTCTGCCTGGCCGGCGCGGTGGAACGCAGTGCGGCTGACATCTTCCCCCGCGCCGACGGAACCACGCAATGGCTGCGCTGGGAGATCCAGCCCTGGTGTCGCTCTGACAGCTCCATCGGTGGCATCATCCTTTTTACCGAGGATGTCACCGAGCAGAAGCGCGCCGAACGGGAACTGCAGGAAAGCGAAGAGCGCTTCCGCACCCTGGCCAACGCCATCCCGCAGTTATGCTGGATCGCCAATGCCGACGGCTGGATTTTCTGGTATAACCAGCGCTGGTACGAATACACCGGCGCCACACCCGAACAGATGGAAGGGTGGGGCTGGCAGTCGGTACACGATCCCCGAGCCTTGCCAGCCGTGCTCGAGCGCTGGAAAGGCTCCATCGCTTCGGGAGAACCGCTCGACATGGTATTCCTGTTGCGCGCCGCCGACGGAACCCTTCATCCCTTCTTGACGCGCGTGGTGCCGCTGCGCGACGCGGCCGGCAAGGTCGTCCAATGGTTCGGCACCAACACCGATATCACCAGCCAGCAGGAGGCGCAGGAAAAACTGGCGCGGCTGGCCGAACAGCGCGGCCTGGCGCTGGAAGCGCCGAACCTGGGAGCCTGGGAGTATCAGTTCCAGACCGGCAAACTGCTCTGGGACCGGCGCTGCCGCGAAATGTTCGCCTTCTCGGCCGAAGATTCCGACGATTACGCGACCGCGATGGCGCGCATTCACCCCGATGACCGCCCTCGCGTCGAGGAGGCGCTGCAGCGCGCGTTGGCTGGCGAGAATGGCGGGGCATACTGCCCGGAATGCCGCCTGGTGTGGCCGGACGGTTCCATTCACTGGCTGCTTTCCTATGGCCGCGTGTATTTCGAGGATGCCGGCGCCCAGCGCGTTCCGGCCAGATTTATTGGCGTGGATTTGGATATCACGGAATTGAAGCGGGCCGAGGAGGAGGTCCGCAAGCTGAACCGGGAACTGGAAGCGCGCGTCGTGGAGCGGACGGCGCAATGGCGGGCTGCCAATGAGGAACTGGAAGCATTCGCCTACTCGGTCTCCCACGATCTGCGTGCTCCGCTCCGCGCTATCGACGGATTTTCCCGCATTCTGCTCGAAGAACACGGCGGCGAACTTTCCGCCGAACCGCGGCGCTGCCTGGAGGTGGTGCGCAAGAACACGCTGCGCATGGGCGCGCTCATCGACGATCTGCTGGCGTTTTCCCGGCTCGGCCGGCAGGCCGTCCACAAGCAAACCGTGGAAATGAACGGCCTGGCGCGTCAGGTGTTCGAGGAACTGCGCGGCGAGGAGCCCGGCGAAAACCCCGGCGAAAACCCCGGCGAAAACAAAGACCGGCGGATCGAGATCGCCATCGGCGATTTGCCCGCTTGCCAAGCGGACCATTCGCTGCTCAAACAGGTGCTGATCAACCTCCTATCGAACGCCTTGAAGTACACCCGCGGCCGCGACCCGGCCCGGATCGAGGTCGGAGCTTGTATCGCGGAGGGCAACCAAGAAGGGCCGGTCTATTATGTCCGCGACAACGGCATCGGCTTCGACATGCGCTACGTGAACAAGCTGTTCGGCGTCTTCGAGCGCCTGCACGCGTCGGAAGCGTACGAAGGCACCGGCGTCGGCCTGGCGCTGGTGCGGCGGATTATCGTGCGGCACGGAGGCCGGGTGTGGGCCGAAGGCGCGGTGGATCAAGGGGCGACGTTCTACTTCACCGTGGGCGCTGGCGCGGTGAACGCGAATTAGCTGTACGTGGTCTCCGGGATCGTGGGCCAGGCCGGTTCGCGCTCCAGCACGGCCGAGAGCTTCCCCAGGGAATGATGCCCTGGACCGGAAGCAGCCACCAGCATCTTTTCCGCCAGCTCGAAGTGCGCCACGCTATACAGGTCGTCGGGATAGAGCAGCGCCATAGGCGTGCGAACCGAGTGCGAAAGAGCGATGCTCGCGGCGGCGGAAGGAATGGTCGCCAGCGGATGCACTTTCAGCTCCTTATGGATGTCGGACAGGGGGATGGGAGAGTCGAATTCGGTCCGATGGATGATGGCCAGTCCCAGTTCTTGCGCTTGGGAGGTAGCCAACCGGATCTGCCGCGCCAGTGCGGCGCAGCACTGCAGAGAAGCCGGCTCGCGGTCCGCGATCATGACGATGGAATCGGAAAGCTTTAGCGCCTGCGCGACGCCCTCATCGATGTGCGGCGGCAGATCCAGCAGCACGAACGGATAGGCTTCGCGCGCGGCGGATACAATGGCGTGGGCGTGATCGGCATCCAGCGTTCGCCAGGTTCCGCGCGACGCCGGGAAGCCGAGCAAGCGCAGTCCCGCCACCACCCGCACCAGGCACTTGCGCAAATCCGCAGCCAGAATGCTATTGGCTGGTTTTCTCAGCAGCGCGCCTAGATCCTGGCTCGGCTCAGTCTCCAGGTACAGCGACAAAGTTCCCTGACAACCCTGCTCCCATTCGATCAGGACGGTTTCGAGTCCATTGCGCGCCAGCACTGCGGCGGTATTGATGGCGGTGGTGGACGTTCCCACTCCGCCCTTCGACCCGATGAAGCTGAACACGGTCCCGGGCACTCCCGCGGGTATTGGCGCCGGACTGCCTTGACTGCTCAACGCTTGGCGGCTTAAAGCCATGTTCATCGAGCGCGCGAGCAGCTTAGGCTGGAGCGAAGCCTTCACCAGGTAATCCTGCGCGCCGTGCTCGACGGCCCGAATCGCCACTTGATCGTCGTCCAGGCCCGTGAGCACGACGATCGGAACCCCTTGGGCGTGTTTCTTCACCCGCAGAAAGGTGTCGAAGCCGGAGCTGTCCGGCAGGTTGAGATCGGCCAGAATCGCTTCCGGCCTGAACTTTTCGAGCTGGGCGAGCGCCGCGGCCATGGTCGCGGCCGGCCGGATCTCGAAAGTGTCCTCGGCGAGCGCCGCGCGAATCAACTGCGCAAAATCCGGATCGTCTTCGATCAACAAAATCGTTTTTCGCTCGGGCATATGTTCTATCCTTTGGTTTCGAGCTTCAGATACTCGCGCACGCGGTCGCCAAACGTGCGGGTATCAATCGGCTTACTGATGTATCCGTCGCAACCCGCGGCGCGGGCCTTCTCCTCGTCCGCCCGCATGGCGTAGGCGGTCAAGGCCACGATGGAGATGTCGCGGAAGGCCGGTTCGGCGCGCAGACGTCGCGTCAGCTCCAGGCCGTCCATTCCCGGCAATTGAACGTCCATGAGAATCAGGTCGGGGTG
>JASIGB010000501.1:0-4825 GCA_030045355.1 Bryobacteraceae bacterium | reverse complement strand
CACGAGCGTGACCGCGGGGTCGAGCAGCACGACACTCAACGCACCGGTTTTCGTGCAAGTGCAGGTGAATACCAACGGCTTGGCGGTGGGCGCGTATCAGGACGCGATTCTGCTTTCGTCGCTGGCAGGCAACGTCCAAGTACCGGTCTCTTTGTTTGTAGCGGCGAGCGGCCCGATCCTGGCATTGGATTCAACCGGCGTCCTGTTCCAGGCGATCGAAGGCGGGGGATCCAGCCAGACACAGATGGTCCATGTGTTGAACCTGGGTGATCCGGGGTCGAGCGTGAATTGGAACGCGAGCCTGGTGAGTGCCTTCCCTGGTGAAAGCGCGCCAACCTGGCTGAGCTTGCAGCCGTCGAACGGGACTGCTACCGGCAGCGCGCCGGGATCGTTGACGCTGGCGCTCACGCCCGGCGCGACCCAGCTCACACCGGGGCCGTATTACGCGATTGTAGAAGTGGCGGACAACAATTCGCTCAATTCGCCCCAGTACATCTCGGCGGTTTTGAATCTGGCCGCCAGCACGGCGTCTCCCATACCGGCCGTTACGCCGGGCGGATTGGTGTTCACCGCCGCGGCAGGCTCCACCAGCGCGACTCCATCCTCCCAACAGGTCCAGATCCAGATCAGCAGCGCTTCGGCTATAGCCTTCGCTGTGACGTCCACTACCGCCGATAACGGCTCCTGGCTCGCGGCGACACCGGCATCCGGCACGGCTAGCGGTCAGACAGCGGGCGCGGTAACGGTATCCGTGAACCCGTCCGGTATGGTGCCGGGCTTTTACACGGGCCAGGTGTTTATTTCGGCGGCGTCAGTGCTCGAATCCGAAAACGTCACGCTCATCGTCACGCCGGGCAATTCTTCGAATGCGCGTGCGGGTGTGGAGCCCCACGCCGCCGGTTGCACGCCGAGTAAGCTGATGATCACGGAGACTGGGCTGCCCAATGATTTCGCGGTACCCGCGGGATGGCCCGCCACGCTGATCGTCCAGCTCAATGACGATTGCGCCAATCCGGTTACGAACGGCAACGTGGTGGCGAATTTTTCCAACGGTGACGCGCCGCTGATCCTGGTAAGCGATCAGCTTGGCAATTATTCCGCCACCTGGCAGCCGGGAAACGTGAACGCGAGCATGGTGGTGACGCTTAACGCCGCCGCCAGCGGACTTGCACCGGCAGCCGCCAAGCTTTACGGCGGCATCGGCCCCAACCAAACACCGCCGCCGGTGGTTGCGCCCAACGGGACGCTGAACAATTTGAATCCGGTGGTGGGAGCGGCATTATCGCCGGGAACCATCGCGCAAGTTTATGGATCGGGGTTGGGCAGCACGCCGGTCTCCACCGGAAACGCGCCGCTGCCGGTGAATTTCAACGAGACCTTCGCGCTGATTGGCTCTGCCAAAGCCCCTCTGTACTTCTTGAGCAGCGGACAGATCAACCTCCAGATCCCCTTCGAGGTGACGGCGACCGAGCAATTGCCGATCGTGCTGAGCGTCAACAATGCGCTCACGCTGCCGCAAATGCTGGCCATCGTTCCGACGACGCCGGGCGTTTTGTCGATGGACGACGGACCCAATTCATCGAGCCCGCAGAACGGTGCGCATATTATCGCGCAGCATTCGTCGGATTATTCGCTGGTAACGAGCACGAATCCGGCGAAACCGGGCGAATATCTCATCATATACCTGGTGGGGATGGGCGCGACCAATCCGCCGGTGGCTTCCGGGGCCGCGAGCCCCAGTTTGCCGCCCGCGGCGGTGACATCGCAACCCACGGTCACGGTGGGCTCGCAGCCGGCGACGGTGGAATTCGCGGGACTGACGCCGGGATTTGTGGGGCTGTACCAGATCAATTTCCAGGTGCCGGCCGGAGCGGCGTCGGGCAGCCTGCAAGTGGATGTATCGCAGAACGGCGTAGCGGCGAATTCGACTTTGTTGCCGGTGAACTAATCGCCAAATCGCGAAGGCCGGTATGGGCCGAGCGACTCCACGCGCGCGCCATCCAGGATTTCGAGCGCGGCATATTGGCCGATCAGCGGCGCCAGCGTCACACCACTGTGCGCGGCCGCGATATACAGGTTCGGGCAGCGCTCGGCGAATCCAAGCACCGGGTATTCGTCGGCCGGCATCACGCGCTGGCCCAGCGTAACGCGCTCGATGGCCACGCCGCGGATTCCGGGCAGCACACGGGCAGCCTCGCGCAAGATGCGCTGGCCGTGTTCGTTGATGCTGGCGCTAGTAGCGTGCTCCAGCCCGTCGCTATCTGCGGTCCCCACACCAGCGACGACGCGGCCGCCCACCACCACACGGCCATCCAATTTCTGTCTGCAGTGCACCTGGGGCGCGAGCACCACGCGGTCGATCAGCTTGGGCTGCGGCCGAGTATGCACCAGCACACCGCGCGATTCCTTGAGGCGGACGTTGACGCCCGCGAGCGCGGCCAGCCGCTCGGTGGCGACTCCGGAGGCGAGAACCACGGTTTCCGCGGTCAACGAATTCTCGCCGCCACGGACTGAGCTAATGCGGCCGCCGTCGATCGCGAAAGCGTCCACTTCGAACGGATAGCGCACTTCGCCGCCCGCCTCACGAACCTGGCGCAGCAGGGCCTTCAAGGCATCCATGGGGTCCACTGCGCCTTCGAATTCCGAATGGCACGCGGCGCTGAACTCGCCCGGCGCGACGTTGGGCAACAAGCGGCGGAATTCCTCTTCGTCGATCAGATGCGCCGCGTAGCCCCACTCCTGGTGATGGCGGACCTGTTCGCGAAGATCTTCTCCCTCCAGCGGGCCCGCGGTCACGCCTGCAGCCCACGCGACGCTTCCGCCCCACTGGACTTTCAACTCGCCGCCGAGCTCGGTCTCCAGGCGCCGCCATCCGGCCAGGCCGAGTTGATTCAAATCGAAGTAGCCGCGCGGACGCTTAGAGAATGTCGCGTTGATCCAGCCGAACGATTTTTCCGTCGCCCCGGCGCCCGGCCGGGCGGCTTCCACGATCGCCACTTTCGCGCCGCGCTTCACCAGATGGTAGGCGATGGACGCGCCGACGATCCCTGCACCGACCACAACGATGCGATTTGCGTCCACTTAAAATTGGTAACACAAGTACCCGCCGGTGATCGTGAACACGATGAATGTTAAAATTGAGTTCGTCCGCATGGAACGAGCCGGCAAGGCCCTCGCCAAACTCAAACTTTCCGCCGCCATTACACCCGACGAACTGGCGCTCGCCGCCTGGCCGGCCGCGGTGGGTGAGCGCATCGCTTCGCACGCGGTCCCGAAGGCTTTGGTGCGCGGGTGCCTGGTGGTGGAAGCCGAGGATGGGATGTGGCAGAAACAACTGTTTCAGTTGCGCTTCGCCATTCTCGCGAAAATCACCGAGTTGATCGGGAGCGGCACAGTCACCGATCTGGAGTTTCGCATCGCCCGCGCGGCGCCGCGCCGCCCTCCGCAACCGGCGCGGACTCACGGTGAAAACGCCGCCAATGACGAGGCCGACGGTATCAAAGATCCCATCCTGCGCATCGTATATAAGCAGTCGCGCCGGAAAACCCAGAAGAGAGCCAGCGCGTGAAAATTACCGAGACCGAGGTTCGCAACGTCGCCGACCTCGCGAACTTAAAGCTGACCGACGAAGAGATCGCGCGGCTGGCCAAGGATCTGGACGAAATCCTCACGCATATGGACGCGTTGAACGAAATCGACACTTCGCGCGTAGAACCCATGGCGCAGGTATTGTACGAGAGCGAAGAGACGGCCACGCTGCGCGCCGACCAGATCATCCCGCCCATCGGCAACCAGGCGGCGCTCGCCAACGCGCCGCTGGCCGGCAACGGCTATTACAAGGTGCCCAAAGTGATCGAACGATGAGTGGAACACGGGTGTTTGAACCACGGGTGTTTCAATCATGACCGGCGTCGCTAGCTTGACGATCGAGCAGGTGCAGAGAGGCCTACAAGCACGCGAATTCAGCGCCGTGGAGTTGGCGCAATCGGCGCTCGAGTTCGCGCGGGCCGAGAATCCCAAGACGAATGCATATCTGCATTTTTGCCCTGAGCGCGCGCTGGCCACGGCCGAACGAGTGGACCGCAAGCTGGCCGCCGGGGAAAACCCTGGGCCGCTGGCCGGCGTTCCCATTGCTGTGAAGGACGTGATCGTGACCGAGGGCGTGCGGACCACATGCGGCTCGCGGCTGCTCGAACATTACATTCCGCCCTACGATGCGACTGCGGTACGGCGACTGGAAGCAGCGGGCGCGGTGATCCTGGGCAAAACCAATTGCGACGAGTTTGCCATGGGCTCCTCGAACGAAAATTCGGCCTTCGGACCGGTGCGCAATCCGGCCGCGCTCGATCGCGTGCCCGGCGGATCGAGTGGCGGATCGGCGGCGGCAGTGGCGCAGGGAACGGCGGTCGTCGCGCTCGGCTCCGACACCGGCGGGTCGGTGCGCCAGCCTGCGTCGTTCTGCGGCGTGGTCGGCGTGACGCCCACCTACGGCCGCGTGTCGCGGTACGGATTGGTCGCCTTCGCCAGCTCGCTCGATCACATCGGCCCGTTCGGCCGCACGGTGCGCGACGCCGCGCTGCTGCTTGAAACCATTGCCGGCCGCGACGAATGCGACGCGACCTCGGCGTTCGCGCCGGTTCCGAGCTATAGCGCGCAGCTCGACGGCAAAGTCGCGGGACTGAAGATCGGGCTGCCGCGCGAATACTTCGAAAGCCTGGCGAGCGAATCGGGCGATCTGATTCACGCCGGAATCGAGAAGCTCAAAAAACTCGGCTGCGAAGTGCGCGAGATCAGCCTGCCCGCGACCAAATACGCGGTGCCTTGC
>JASIGB010000500.1:0-2902 GCA_030045355.1 Bryobacteraceae bacterium | reverse complement strand
CGGCTGAGGCCGGCGGAGTCGTGATGCGACTTTTGCAAACGCGCGCGTGGCTGTATCGAAAGCTCCTGTGGGCTTATCCCGCGGATTTGCGCCGCAGCTTTGGCGACGAGATGGCGATGATCTTCGCGGCCGATCTCGCAGAGCGGGGGGTGATCGCAACTTGGGGCTGCGCGTTCACTGAACTTGCGACCATCGCTTTGCCCGGCCTGCAATCGCAACCCGTCGTGCTTGTGCCCGCGTTGGCGTTCGTTTTCGCAGCCTCAAGCCTAAGCGTGGAGCTAGGCTGCGCGGTGCACTTCGCCGGACCAATGGGGGCCGCGAAACTTTTGGAACAATTTCGGCTGGCTGTTTTCCTGCCCAGCACCCTGAATGCGGTCGTGGCCCTGGTAGTCACGCGATTCTACGCCAGCCGCGCGGTCACCACGCTCCAACTGGATTGATCTCGTGCTCGAAATTCGGCATCTTACCAAGCGCTTTCGCGGTGCGCCCGTCGTAGATGACGTGAGTTTCGAGGTGCGGCCGGGCGAGATCACAGGCTATCTGGGGCCAAACGGATCGGGAAAATCCACGACGGTGAAGATCCTCACAGGCCTGTTGCACGCCAGCTCCGGCCACATCTACTATGGCGGGCAAAACGTTTCCGACGATCCGGTCGCGTTCCGGCGGCGCGTCGGATATGTTCCAGAAGAGCCCCATCTTTACGGATACCTCACGGGTCTTGAATATCTGGAACTCGCTGGCGGACTGCGCGGGCTTCCGGCAAAGCTCGTGACCGAGCGCTCCAATCGTCTGCTCAACCTGTTGTACCTCGAAGACGCGCGCTGGATGGCGATTTCGAATTATTCGAAGGGCATGAAGCAGCGCGTCCTGATTGCGGCCGCGCTTTTGCATGACCCCGACGTCTTGATTTTTGACGAGGCGCAATCCGGGCTCGATATCACGAACAGCCTGCTATTTCGTCATCTGCTGCGCGAGCTCGCGCAACTTGGGAAAGCCGTCCTTTATATCTCCCATATTCTGGAGCTGGTCGAGAAGGTGTGCGATCACATTGTCATGATCCACAAGGGCCACATCGTCGCCGACGATTCCGTCGCCAACCTGCGCACGCTGATGCAGCGGCCGAGCCTGGAAGGTGTCTTCATTCAGCTTGTGCAGCAAGACGACCTGGAGGCGCGGGCCAAGGCGATTGCATCCGCGATCGGGCACTCTGCGAGCGGGCACTCTCTGATCAAGCTATGAACGCGCGCGAGCCATCTACTTTTCGCCTTCTGCGGAAACTTTTTCTGAATCGCTTCTTTGAAAACGACGGTGTCTCGCCGGGCGGGGGATTTCAAATCAACGTCTATCAGGTCCTCGGCGTCCTCGCGGCAATCGGTCTGCTGATCGGCTATTACGTGGTCATGGAATTCATGGCGCTCTCTCTCAGGCCATTGGGGCCCGAAATCGAGTGGGCTCTCCGGGACCTGCGGCTGTTCTTTTGCGCCTACGCCTTCGGGGTAGCGGGTTTCGCGGCGGTGTTCGAGTGGGACATGCTTTTTCCGGACCGCCGCGACTTCCTGATCCTGGCGCCATTTCCAATCCCGCTGCGGGAACTGGTGGCCGCGAAATTCGCCGCACTTGCGTTGTTCCTTCTGATGTTCGCCGGCGCTGTGAACGCCTCTTCCGATTTGTTGATGATGCTAGCGAACGCATTCGCACCGCATCTTCGAGCCACGGGCTTCCGGCTGATCCTCGCGCAGATTGTTGCGACGGGAGGTGCGTCAGCCTTCGCTTTTCTCGCCGTCACTACCGTGCAAGGCATTTTGATCAACGTGACATCGGCCAAAATCTTTCGCCGTGTTTCGCCCTGGATCCAGATGCTCGGCCTGAGCGTGATGGTAATCTCGACGCTCGGCTTTCCCGCTTACGCCGGCCTCATCCGGTCCGGAGTCGAACAGCATCAGCGATGGCTGTATCTATTTCCTCCCGTGTGGTTCGGTGGGCTGTACGAAATGATTCTTGGCGGCGGAAACCCGATGCTGGCTTCGCTTGGGATCTTCGCACTGGAAATGACCGGGGCTGCGCTGCTGATTGTCGCGCTGAGCTGGGGCCTGGGCTTCCGGCGGCATTTCCGCCGCACGCTCGAGACCGAAGATGCGCCGCATCGCCCGCGACATTGGAGCGTCCCACACTGGCTTCTCCCAGATCCCCGCGAGCGGACGTTGTTCGGCTTCATCGGGAAAACGTTAGCTCGGAGCCAAAAACACCAGTTCTTTCTCGCCGCATATCTTAGCGCCGGGTTGTGCGTGGCCGGATTCTTTTGCATTGCGTTGCGCCATGGGCGAATCGCGCTGTCGACGTCCGGCGCCCGCTCGGCCGCGTTCGTCCTCGGTTTCTTCTTGATCTCGGGCTTTCGAGCCGTGTTCCAATTTCCAGCCGAATTGGGCGCGAATTGGATCTTCCGGATCACGGAAGCGAAATGGACGGAGCTAGCGCGCAGCGCGACCCGAAAGGCCGCGCTCGCCATCAGCCTGATCGCACTGTTGGCCATGGCTCTGCCACTCGAGCTGGAAGTTTGGCATTGGACGATCGTGCTGGAACACTGCGCGGTGCAAATCGTCGCCGCCGCGCTGCTGGTGGAAGCCCTGTTCTGGAATTTCGACAAAGTGCCCTTCACCTGTTCCTATTTCCCCGGCCGAGCCAGCCTGGCGCTCCTGGTGGTGCTCTACGTTTATGGCGTGACCGGCTACAGCTTCAACATGGCCGATCTGGAGATCGCGATGGAGAGAAACGGGCTTGTGGCGGTTTTCTTCTTTGCCGTTGCCATTGTGGCGCTCACCATCGCGTGGCGACGCCGGCTGCAGGCGGAATCCGTGCGCTTTGACGGCAGCGAGCCAGAGATTCAGCGGCTAGAGCTCAGTTG
>JASIGB010000499.1:0-2908 GCA_030045355.1 Bryobacteraceae bacterium | reverse complement strand
GGCACTGGAAAGGAAGTGATCGCGAGAGCCATCCATGAGGCCAGTCCTCGCCGGAATCACCGTTTTGTAGCCCTCAACTGCGCGGCGATCCCAAGTGCGCTGTTAGAGAGCGAACTTTTCGGCCACGAAAGAGGCGCGTTCACGGGCGCCTGCACACAAACCAAGGGGCGATTTCAGATGGCGGATGGGGGCACGCTATTTCTGGACGAGATTGGCGACCTGCCGCTGGAGCTTCAGCCCAAGCTGTTGCGAGCTCTGCAAGAGCGGGAGTTCGAACGTTTGGGCAGTTCCCAGACGGTCCGGGTCAATGTGCGGGTGGTGGCGGCGACCAACCAGGATCTCGTGGAACTCGTGAACAAGAAACTGTTTCGCGCAGACTTGTTCTACCGGTTGAACGTAATTCCCATCCGCCTGCCTGCGTTGCGGGAACGCATTCAGGACGTCCCGCTGCTGACGGAGTTCTTCGTAGCCAAATTTGCCGCTCGTCTTAACAAGCCCATCGATTCGATTCCCGATGAAGTGTTAGAAGTTCTCAAAGCGCACCACTGGCCAGGTAATATTCGCGAGCTGCAGAATTTCATCGAGCGCGCAGTGATCTTCTCGCCCGGACCGGTGCTGCATCTGCCCCTGGGCCTGATGCAGACGGTGAAGCAGAGCTCGGAGAGCGCGTCACGCACGCTGGCCGAGGCGGAACGCGAACATATCCTGGACACGTTGGAGCAAGCTAACTGGCTGATCGGAGGGGAGGGCGGAGCGGCCAATCGGCTTGGATTACCGCGCACCACGCTGATTTACAAAATGCGGAAGTTGGGAATCGAAGCACGCCGGTCCCAGAGGGCCCGCCCCACTCGGCAGTTGCCGGATGAACAGTGCGATGCCGCCGCGAACTGTTGAGCTAGCAAGCCATCACGAGACAAGGTCCACCCCCGGCTTCGACAGCAGCAGAACGACATCAAGACAACAGCTTCGCCTGAAGACCGCACAAGATCGGGACGCTGGCGGCGGCCCCGAGGTAGGATATCCATGTAGGAGGAACTGGTCGTGAAGAATGTCCCAGCACCCATTTCCCTTGCCGGCTCCCAACTCGCTGAGACCCGTCACGTCTGCGCGTTTTTCAACAACGACGAAGAGGAATATCGAGTGTTGCTTCCCTTCATAAGGAACGGATTGCAAAGCGGTGACAAGGCCGTTCACGTTCTAAACCCGGAACAACGTCAGGACCACCTGCAACGCTTGGCGGCGGCAGGCATAGATTCAACGGCCGCGCAGCAGCGCGGGCAACTGGAGGTTTTGACCAACACGGAAGTCTATCTACCAGATGGCCGCTTTGACCAGGATCGGATGCTACGGGTCTTCGAACAACTGGCGAGTGGAAACGCCAAGGGAGGATTTCCGCTCAGCCGTATTTGTTGCCGCATGGACTGGGCCGTTCAAGATCGATCTCATGTCGACGACGTGATTGAGTTCGAGTCGCGTGTGAACGACGTGTGGCGCCGTCATGACGACGCGGTCATCTGCACTTACCATCTGGGGCAATTTGGAGGCGACGCAGTCATCGACATCATGCGGACGCATCCGATGGTCATCGTCGGCGGCATTCTTCGGCACAATCCTTTTTTTATGCCGCCGGATGAGTTTCTGCGAGAGTTTCGCCAACGGCGGGCCAGTCGCAGCTCATCAACGACGGCCTGATATATGGATGTGCAACCGCGAGATCTTACGGAGGAGATCAAGCGACTCCAGCGATGCATTAACGATCTAGTCGGTCTCCTCGCCCTTCCCGCCATGTGGAGTGGCGCCGAGCCCTCCGAGATTGTTCGTACCTTGCTCGAAGCGCTTATGCGCGTGCTCGAACTGGACTTCATTTATGCACGGTTGAACAACCCAGGCGCCGAGGGGCCCGTCCAGATGGCGCGGTTCGGTAGATCGCAAGAACCGAAGATTGGGCCGGACGAGATCGGCGAACTCCTGAAACCCTGGTTGGAGGCCGACATTGAGGAATGGCCCGCCCGGGTGACGAACCCGGCTGGAGAAGGGGAGCTTTCGATCGTGCCAATGGGACTGGGCATCGAGGGAGATATTGGCGTAATCGTCGCGGGATCGGGGCGGGCTGATTTCCCTCGGCAAACCGAGCGACTGATTCTGAGCGTAGCTGCAAATCAGGCCTCCATCGGCCTCGAAGGAGCGCGTCTCCTCACCACGCAGAAGCACATTGCGAGCGAACTCGACCGGCGCGTCACGCAACGAACCGCGGAACTTGCCGCAACCAACGAAGCACTGCGAAAGGAAATTGCGGATCGCAAGGGGGCAGAAGAATTCCATCGTGTGGTTGTAGAAACCGCGAGCGACGCCGTGGTGAGCATCGATCGCAAAGGCGAGATACTGCTTGCCAATCAAGCAGCCACAAGAATCTTCGGCCATGAGCCAGCGGAGTTGATTGGGCAACCGCTGACCATACTGATGCCAGAATACCTGCGAAACGCGCACAGCTTAGGGTTCGAGCGCTACCGGGAGACCGGTCAGCGGCACATCAACTGGCAAGGCACCGAGTTAATTGGTCTTCGCAAGAATGGAGAAGAGTTTCCCGTTGAGGTCTCGTTCGGAGAGCTCAACAGTAACGGCCGTCAGGTCTTCACCGGCTTTATCCGCGACATCAGCGGGCGGAAGCGAGCTGAAGAAGCCCTGCGGGCGAGCGAACGCAATCTTAGTTCGATCATTGAGACGATCCCCGGCTTGGTTTGGTGCGCCGCTCCGGACGGCGATCTCAACTATTTGAATGAACGGATGCTGCACTATACCGGCACAAGCTCTGATGCTTGGGCGCAACTGGGCTGGACCAATTTCCTTCACCCGGATGATGCGGAGGCGGCCGCGCAAGCGTGGGCGCAGGCTGTCGCAACGGGCCAGC
>JASIGB010000498.1:0-2585 GCA_030045355.1 Bryobacteraceae bacterium | reverse complement strand
GGCCAGGTGCTCACCATGCCGCTGTTTTTCGCGAGCAACGCCATTTACCCGCTGAGCATGATGCCGGCTTGGCTGAAGGCGCTGGCGAAGATCAATCCGCTGAGCTACCAGGTGGACTGGTTGCGCGCTTTGATGGTCCAAGGCGGGCACAGCGTTTTTGGATTGGGAACCGACGCCGCCATGATGCTGCTGGCGCTTGCGGTTTTGACCGCCATCGCGACGAAGCTTTATCCGAACATCCTCATCTGAATCGTCTCAGCCGGTCATGATCTGAGCCGTCATCGACGCGGTTTACGGCGCGTTACTCTTCGCCAGGCTCTGCGGCGGCGGTGAAACCCAGCGCTTCACGATGCCGCGCACGGCATCGGCATAAGGCTCGAAACCGATGGGCTTCTGCACATATTCGCGCGCGCCCAGCGCCAGCGCTTTTTGGACTTCCGCGCGATTTTGCGTGGAGCTGAAAATCACGATCGGCGTCTTCCTTTGACATTGCGCCAGCACCGTCTGGCCGTCCACGCGCGGCATGTTCAAATCCAGAATGATTAACTGCGGCTCGAAATCCGGCGAATCCAGCATGCGCAGCGCCTGCTCGCCGTCCCTGGCGACCGCCAGTTTTACGGGGAAAGGACCTTGCGAGAGAGCAACTCGCATCAGCAACACATCGGCAGGATTGTCTTCAACTAAAAAAACCTCGACCGTTTCCATCGGACCGCACTTGCCCGTCTGTAAGATCCCCTACGGAGGTTTTTGTTACATCTTGACCGCGAACGGAAGCTCACGCCAGGGCGGAGCTGCTTACGCGGGCGCCTGATTCTTCGACGAACACTTGGAACCCGAATGCGGGAATACGCTCGGTCTTCCCCCAGCGCTTGGTGCCCCACCCTACGCGCAGGTACCGGACCTCGGGATGCGCGGCCATGTTGAGCAGGACGGAATAGACACCGCAATATTGACGCTGGCGAAAGGTCAGCAGCGGCTGGCTTCCCCATTCGCTTTCGCTCCCCGAGCCCCAAATGGAGACCGTTAGTCCGCTGCGTTCCACTACATCGGTGATTTCAAGCGAAATCACCAACAGCTTCCCGCCGTACTCCTCGAGAGCGGCAATCGGGCCCATCCCCTCCCCGCTACGCACGGCCTCTGCGAGGATGCATTTCGGCTGACCTGCGCTTCGACGCCGGTGCGCCAGCCCTCCCAATACTTCTCCCGCCAGACTTGAGGCCAGATTTGAGGAAAGACCAGCCAACGAGTTCGCAGTATCGTCCAGCGTGGCCGCCTCTGGGGAATCGCTCGCGGCCTGCGGGTTTGAGAGATCTTCTGTAAAGAAAGCTTCCGCTTGCATTGTTAGCTGACTCCTGTCACCGTACCTAACGGCAGAATCCTGGAAATACTCTATGCTCGCGCAAGGATTCCCAATTTGGATTACCGAAACTTCATGTGCACTTCGATCACCAGCTGCGGAGCTTCGTAACAATCGCGTACAAAGGCAAATATTCCTGCAAAGCGATAAATATGCCACGCGAACTGCGGACTTTTGCGCTCTCGGTGGCCGCAGCCTCGGTAAAAACTCCGTAACCTGTAAGGACTACTGAGCATATGCTTGGAATATGCCTTTTTGACGATTGGATGCCAACGCGCGTGTCGGCGCGCCGTCTTTTGCCGTCCTATTATTGGTTTGTTGGTGTCGCGCTGGGCTGTTACGCAAGTAGTAAGATCTTCTAGATAGAGGCCGCGCGTTTTTCGGCTCGCGACATCACAGGGAGGAGAGTATGGGGATTCTGCCTCGTTTGGCCGATCATCGGATCCTCGCGCGAATTCTGGGGGCCACCGGATCGGCGCCCGTGCGCCTGGTGGTCAAAGGCGGCGCCGATGTGTCTGCACCCGGCGTCGCGCCCGTTGCCACCGTCGTGATTCAGGACCGCGCCACGCTTTACGGTGTGCTGCGCGATCCGGAGACCGGCTTCGGCGACGCCTACATGGACGGCCGTATCGAGGTGGAAGGCGACCTGGTACGCTTTCTCGAGGCCGTCTATGGCGCGATGGAGCGTCCATTCGGTGCAGGCAAGTGGCTGCCGGGCCTGGCTTCCAAATGGCTGGACCTGTGGCAGGACAACTCCCCCCAGGGATCGCGCGCGAACATCCACCGTCATTACGACCTGGGCAACGATTTCTATCGGCTCTGGCTGGACGACCGCATGGTCTACACCTGCGCGTACTTCCCCACGCCGTCCGCCACGCTGGAACAGGCGCAGATCGCCAAGATGGATCACGTCTGCCGCAAGCTGCGCTTGCAGCCGGGCGAAACGGTGGTGGAGGCCGGCTGCGGCTGGGGCGCTCTCGCGCTCCACATGGCCCGTGAATATGGCGTGTCGGTGAAGGCCTACAACATCTCGCATGAGCAGATCGCCTACGCGCGTGAGCGGGCGCGGGCGGAAGGCATGAGCGAACGTGTCGAGTACATCGAAGACGACTATCGCGCCATCTCCGGGCAATTCGACGTTTTCGTTTCTGTGGGCATGTTGGAGCACGTGGGTCTGGAACACTACGCCGAAATCGCCGGAGTCATTCAGCGCAGCATCGGCGATACC
>JASIGB010000497.1:0-2582 GCA_030045355.1 Bryobacteraceae bacterium | reverse complement strand
CAAGTCGGGCAAGACTGGTGTGCTGGGCTATCTGGTGGGGCAGGTGATGAAGGCGAGCAAAGGGCAAGCGAATCCAGCGGCGGTGAATGAGCTGCTGAAGGCGAAGCTGGGGTGAGACATGTGCGAAGAGTGCCGCGCTATTTTGCAAGCCCTCCGCGACACTGTGGCGGAACTGCGTGAGATGTCGGACCGATCCCGCCCAAAGTCCCGCCGCGTCGTCGAAGCGTTACTGAGAGGCGCACCAGAAGACGTGGACTTAGTCGAGGAATTTTTCTCCGAGCAGGAATACGCGCGGTATACGCTGGGTTATCCGAAAGTGTTGCTGGCGATGACGCGAAAGCTGGCGCATGAGCAGCGAACGGGTCACAGGATCCCCTGGAATCCCTGGGATTGGCGGCCACGCTGAGGTGACGTTGTGACTACGTGCGAGGAGTGCCGCGAGATCGTCAAGGAACTTAAGGGCTATCTTACGGAAATCAGATCGGTGCTCGAGCAGGGCCACAAAGATCGGCGGCGCGTCGTGGAAGCGATGCGTGGCGGGGAAACTGACGCGCATATGGTGGAGGAGTTCTTTGCCACCGCGCCACGGCCGCGAGCGGGCACCTATGCGGGCATGGTTCAGGCGTATAAGCGCAAGTTCGAGCACGAGCGGCGGACGGGGCACAGGGTGATGGATTTGCCGCGGTGGCCGCTTTAACGAATTGACCGCGGCTATCTGGTGGGGCAATTTGCAGACGTTGGGTCGCTTCTTCGGCTGGTTGATACTGGGCTGGGTGGTCGTAGTTCTCGTCGCCAATGCAACAATCATGCTCCTCTCTCCTCGGATGTGGTTTCGATTGCCAAGCTGGCTAGCTGGGGTGCGTTGTTGTTGCGCATTGGCGGCGCCGTGATCCTTTCCACCATCGCGTGGATCGTCTTCAACGCGCTTCATCGATGACGATGCGCATGCACGAGTATGTACGCGGCGAGCTAACGTTTCCGCCAAAGCTACAGGCAGAATTTCTCGTGTAGCAGTTTTTCCAACTGGTCTTGCGTCATCCAACGGCCTTCGTCACGAGCCTTCTCGGAATCGGCGATCAGCGCCCGTAGCGCGGTCACCTCATCGAACTTCTCATCACGCGGTTCCATTACCGTTGGTTCGCCTTCAGGATTTTTTTGCGCAGGCGGATGGAGACCGGCGTCACTTCGACGAATTCGTCCTCGCGGATGAATTCGATGGCTTGCTCCAGGTTCAGAATGCGCGGGGGGACCAGGCGGATGGCTTCATCGGCGGTGGAAGCGCGCATGTTAGTCAGCTTCTTTTCCTTGACGATGTTGACGTTGAGGTCGGCGTCGCGCGCGTTTTCGCCGATGATCATGCCTTCGTAAACATCGGTGCCGGGCGTGATGAAGATTTCGCCGCGCTCCTGGAGATTGAAAATGGCGTGGCCGGTGGCTTTGCCCGGACGATCGGCCACGAGCGACCCGGTGGGGCGCGAAGGAATGTCGCCCTGCCATTCGATGTAGCTGTGGAAGAGCGTGTTCATGATGGCGGTGCCGCGCGTGTCGGTGAGGAGTTCGCTGCGCAGGCCGATCAAGCCGCGCGAGGGCACATGAAACTCCAGGCGCACGCGGCCCGAGCCGTGGTTGACCATCTTGATCATCTTGCCTTTGCGCGCGCCGAGCTTTTCGATCACCACGCCGATGAAGGTTTCCGGGCAATCGACAACCAATAGTTCGAGCGGTTCATGCAGCTTGCCATCGATGGTCTTGGTGAGGATCTCGGGTTTGCCCACCATCAGTTCGAAACCTTCGCGGCGCATCATCTCGATAATGATCGCGAGCTGCAGCTCGCCACGGCCCATCACTTTGAAGGCGTCGGGACCGCCGAATTCCTCGACGCGAATCGAAACGTTGGTGAGCAGTTCTTTATCCAGGCGATCGCGCAAGTTGCGCGAGGTGACGAATTGCCCTTCGCGGCCCGAGAACGGCGATGTATTGATGGTGAACATCATCGCGATGGTGGGCTCGTCGATCTGGATGTGCGGGAGCGGCGCGGGATTTTCGACGCTGGTGACGGTTTCGCCGATGGTGATGCCTTCGACGCCCGCGATGGCGAGGACGTCGCCGGGATAGCCGATGGTTTCATCCACGCGCTTCAAGCCTTCGAAGGAGTAAAGCTTGGTGATGCGGGTTTTCTGCAGCGAGCCGTCCAGTTTCGCGATGGCTACTTCGTCGCCGTTGCGCAGGATGCCCGAAAACACGCGGCCGATGGCCAGGCGGCCGAGGTAATCGCTGTAATCGAGGTTGGCGACTAAGAGCTGCAAGGCCGCGTCGGGATCGCCGGCGGGCGCGGGAATATGCTTCAGAATCGTTTCGAACAATGGGCGGAGATCGCCCGACGAATCTTCGAGCGTGGGCTTCGCGATGCCGACCTCGTCGCCATATTTCAGCGTGCCCTGGAACACGCGGCCGATGGCGAGGCGGCCGAGATAATCGCTGTAATCGAGATTGGCGACCAGCATTTGCAGCGTGGCCGCGGGATCACCGGGCGCGGGCGGAATGTGCCTGACGATGGCTTCGAACAGCGGTTGCAGGTTCTC
>JASIGB010000047.1:0-4516 GCA_030045355.1 Bryobacteraceae bacterium | reverse complement strand
ATGTGATTGGGCACCATGTCGCGCAACGTGCCGGCTTTTTCATAATACGTCCCGCGTTGCTCCACGCCCACCGTTTCAGCCACGGTGATCTGGATATGATCGATGTAACGCCGGTTCCAGATGGGCTCGAAAATACCGTTGGCGAAGCGAAACACTAAGATGTTCTGGACGGTTTCCTTGCCCAGATAATGGTCGATGCGGTAAATCTGCTTCTCCTCCAGAACCTTGCGAATCTCTTTGTTCAGCGCCACGGCCGATTCATAATCGTGGCCGAACGGTTTTTCGATGATCACCCGCCGCCAGACATGATCCTCCTGCACCAAGCCGGCCTCACCCAACTGCGTGATGATGGGGCCGAAGAAGCTGGGCGCGGTGGCCAGATAAAAAAAATAGTTGCCGCGCGTGCCGTGTTCCTTGTCGATCTTGCCCAGCAACTCGGCCAAGCTTTTGTAAGCATTGGGATCGCCGAAATCGCCGGTGAGATAGTAAATGCGCCGTGAGAACCAGTGCCACAGATCCGGATCGATGGTGGTGGTGGCGAACTCGCCGATTTCCTTGCCGATTTCATCGCGGAACTGTTCGCTGGTAAGTTCATTGCGCGCGAATCCGACCAAGGCGAATTCCTTGGACAGCAAATTGTCTTTCGCCAGATTGTAGAGCGCGGGAATCAGCTTGCGTTTGGTGAGGTCCCCCGAAGCGCCGAAGATCACCATTACGCAGGGGTCGCCCGGACGTCCCGCGCCGAAGGTATTGCTTTTAGCGATATCTTCCGTAACCTGCATTCATCACCTTTCTACCGGTCTATCGTCAACTACGCCGATCCCGTTAAGAGACCCGCGGCGACCCGGCCGCGCGCCTGCTCTCCCGCGGGGCGATCCGCTTACGCCAATGCTTTCGCGATCGCCGATTCCAGCGCCTTCAGCCCGCTCTCCACATCGTGCAAATGCACGCGCAACGCACGTCGCTTGCGGCCGGCCAGCACCTGGAAATCGCCGCGAGCCTGCGCCGCCTTCACTACGCCGAAGGTAAATTTCTGACCGGGTACCGGAAGATCGACCTTGTCGTTGCAAGTTACCTGCAGGAACACGCCGCTATTCGGTCCGCCTTTGTACGCTTGTCCGGTGGAATGCAGGAAGCGCGGCCCGAAACCCAGGCACGTGGCGACTTTCTTGCGATTGCGCACGCTCATCCGGATGCCCTTCAGCGCCTTCTCGTGCGCCTGGTTCATTTCTACATACCCGAGCAACGCGAAATAGTCGCCCGCCTTCAGCCGGTTCAGGTGCGCGCGCAAGTAGCCCGCCACGGTCTGGTCGGAACCCGCGGCCGACTTCAGCGCGCCGGCGTTGGCTTCGTCGGTAAACAGGTCGATTCCGTTCTCGGAAAGAATGGGCGACTCGGCCGGCAGAGAACCCGTCTTTTCGTATTCGGACGTCAGCTTGCGCGTCTCTACCTTGCTCGCTTCGACGTCCGGCTGATTGAACGCGTCGATGCCGATCACTGACCCGGCCACCGCCGTCGCGATCTCCCAGCGGAACATTTCCTGACCGAGATTGTAAATGTCGGCGAGCGCGATCCGCACCACCGGGTGCCCTGCTTTGGCGAGGGCGTCCACGGCCTTGTCCTGCGCCGGGTCCGCTCCGTTTTCCAGGCGAATGTAGGCGAAGACGCGATCGTTGCCGTACAGTTCCGGAGCGCCTAGATCTTCGCGGTCTACCGGAATCAGTCCCTTGCCTTCCTTGCCCGTGGATTCGGCGAGCAATTGCTCCAGCCACGCGCCGAAATCCCAGATGCCGGGCGAGGTGATCAGCGTCACCTTATCGCGGCCCATCTTCGCCGCCGAGCCGAGTAGCAACCCGAGCTGCACGCCGGGATTTTTGTCCACCGGCAGGCAGGACGAGCAGGCGATCGACATCACGTCCGCGCGATCCAGGAACCGCAGCGCGTCCATGCCCATCACGGCTGAAGGAACCATTCCGAAATCCGACAACGCCGAGTATCGTCCGCCGATGCTCGGAACGCCGTGGAAGATGTGCCGGAAGCCATCGGATTGCGCCACTTGTTCGAATTTCGACCCCGGATCGGTGATGGCGATGAAGCGGCCGCCCGCCTTGCCCTTGCCCAGTGTGTGCTCCACGCGATCGAAGAAATATTGCTTGAAAATGTTCGGCTCGAGCGTGGTTCCCGATTTGCTCGAAACGATGAAGACCGTATTCGCGAGATCGATCTTGTTTTCGATGGCCTTCACCTGCGCTGGATCGGTGGAATCCAGCACATGCAACTCGGGGAATCCGTCGATTTTGCCGAAGGTCATGCGCAGCACTTCCGGGCACAGGCTGGATCCGCCCATCCCGAGCAGCAGCGCGTGCTTGAACCCGGCGGCCTTGACGTCCTTGGCGACGTCTTCCAAATGCTGCTTGTGCGCTAGTTGATCTTCTGTGATGCTCAGCCATCCCAGCCAGTGGCCTTCGTCCGATCCGGTCCAGAGCGTGGCGTCGCGCGCCCACAGCCTGCGGACCTTGCCCGCCATTTTCCAATCGTCGGCGGCTTCGGAAACCGCGGCGCCGATATCCTCCGGCAACGTCGTGGTCTGCGCGTTCACTTCGGCTTGCCCGACAAACTTGCACTTGGCGTCGACAGCATTCAACAGTTTGTCAAAAGGTTCGGCGAACAGCTTCACGGCCTGGGTCACCAGATCGTCAGTGACTTTTTTCATCGAAATGCCGGCCGCGGCCAGATCGTCCATGGTCTTTTTCGCGCCTTGTAAATCTTCCTCGAGCGTCGCCCGCGGCTTGCCGTGATCGCGGAACGCGTCCAGCGTCTGCGGCGGCATGGTGTTCACCGTGTCTTTGCCGATCAGCTCGGTGACGTACAAAATGTCGGAATAACTCGGATCCTTGGTGCTGGTGCTGGCCCACAACACGCGCTGCGTCTGCGCGCCCTTCTTCGCTAGCGCCTCCCAATCGGCGCCCGAGAAAATCTCTTTGTAGCGCTGATAGGTCAGCTTGCCGTTGGCGATCGCCACTTTCCCCTGCAGGCTCTTGTAGAGCGCCTGTTCCTTGGGATCGCTGGTCGCTTTGATCTTCGCCTTCAGCATGGAATCCACCATGCTGTCGATGCGGCTGATGAAGAAGCTCGCGACGCTTGCCACGTGGCTGGGATCGCCGCCCGAGGCGACGTATTTCTTCAATCCTGCGATGTAGGCCAGCGCCACCTGTTCGTAGCGCTCCTGCGCGAACAGCAGCGTCACATTGATGTTGATGCCTTCGCTGATGAGCTGCTCGATGGCCGGAACTCCTTCGACGGTCGCGGGCACCTTCACCAGCAGGTTCGGCCGGTTTACCGCCTTCCACAGGCGCCGCGCGTCCTTGATGGTCCCGTTGGTGTCACGCGCGAGAAACGGAGAAACCTCCAGGCTCACGTAACCGTCGCGCATCTTGGTGGCGTTGTACACAGGTCGCAGGATATCGGCCGCGTCCTGGATGTCTTTGATCGCCAGGATCTCGTAAACGCCCATCGCGTCCAGATCCTTGCGCTTTTGCAGCTCGGCCAGCGCGTCGGCATAATCGGTGCTGCCCGTGATGGCCTTCTCGAAGATGGCCGGATTGGATGTAACGCCGCCCAGCCCATCCTCATCCACGAGCCGCTTCAGTTCACCGTCCGCGATGAGGCTGCGCCGGATGTAATCGAGCCAGGGGGATTGGCCGAACTTGTGAAGCTCTTGCAAAGGATTGGCGGTTCCCGCAGGGTTCGTAATCGTGGCAGTAGTGGTTTCAGACACTTGGTACTCCTTTCGTTCGCACTCTAACGTATGACGGCGGACCGGAAGCTTTTGATGCGCCCGATCTCTTCTCCTATTGTGCCCTCGCCAACTCTTCTTTGGCCGCGGCCACGATCGCGTCGGGCGTGAACCCGAATTTTTTCTGCAGTTCTTTGAGCGGCGCCGAGGCGCCGAAGGTGTGCATGCCGATGCGCCGCCGCGCGTAACGGTCCCAACCGAAAACGGAACCTTGTTCCACCGAGACGCGCGCGTGCACCCGCGGCGGCAGCACGGCGTTCTGATATTCGTAGGACTGCTGCTCGAATAGCTCCCAGGACGGCATGCTGACCACCCGCGCCTTGATGCCCTCATGCGTTAGCTTTTCGTAAGCATCCACGCACAACGAAACTTCGCTGCCCGATCCGATGAGAATCACGTCCGGCTTGGCGGCGGGAGCATCGGCCAGAACGTAGGCGCCCATCGCGACCCCGGACGCCAGCGCGTACTTGGACCGGTCGAGGGTGGGCAGCGCCTGCCGCGAAAGAATCAGGCAGGCCGGCTCATGCCGCAGCTTAATGATTACGCGCCAAGCCTCGGCTACTTCATTGGCGTCGCACGGTCGCAGCACGATCAGCCCGGGAATCGCGCGGAGGGAAATCAATTGTTCCACCGGCTGGTGCGTGGGCCCGTCTTCGCCGACTCCGATCGAATCGTGCGTGTAGATATAAATGACGGGGATCTCCATGAGGGCGCTCAGCC
>JASIGB010000496.1:0-2855 GCA_030045355.1 Bryobacteraceae bacterium | reverse complement strand
GTGCTGGTGCAGTAAGTGCCGCTCACCACCAAGCGCATCACCGGGATCGTCAGCCGCGGCGGGGCAATATTAGCCGAATGGATGGTCAAGAATCACAAGCAGAATTTCCTATACGAGCACTTCGACGAGATCTGCAAGATTTTCCAGAAGCACGACGTCAGCTTTTCGCTGGGCGATGGCCTGCGCCCCGGCTGCGTGGCCGATGCCAGCGACGCCGCGCAATTCGCCGAACTGAAGACGCTGGGCGAGTTGACGCGCAAGGCCTGGCAGTACGACGTGCAGGTGATGATCGAAGGTCCCGGCCACATTCCCATGGACCAGATCCAGATGCAAGTGGAGAAAGAAGTCGAGCTGTGCAACGAAGCCCCGTTCTACACGCTCGGGCCACTGGTGACGGACTTCGCTCCCGGCTACGACCACATCACCTCCGCCATCGGCGCCGCCATGATCGGCTGGTACGGCGCTTCCATGCTCTGCTACGTCACGCCCAAGGAGCACCTGGGCCTGCCCAATCGCGAAGACGTGAAGCAGGGCATCATCGCATACAAGATCGCCGCCCATGCGGCCGATATCGCGCGGCACCGTCCCGGCGCCCGCGACCGCGACGACGATCTGTCCCGCGCCCGCTATCGTTTCGATTGGCGCAAGCAGTTCGAGCTTTCGCTCGATCCCGAAACCGCCGAAGCCATGCACGACGAAACGCTGCCCGAGGAGGGTTTCAAGGACGCGGCCTTTTGCTCCATGTGCGGCCCCAAGTTCTGCTCCATGAACCATTCGGCCAAAACCGAGCAGTTTACCGCCGAGGAAGCCGAAGCTGTCCTCGCCGGGACTCAGCCGATCGTGACCATCCAGCAGTAGCTCACCCCATGCCACACGGTGTGCGTTCTCGGGTAGGCGCCGCCAGTGTTGTAGCACGATATCCCATCGCCATTCGTGTTGGTTCCGTGCTGGTATGCTTGTTCCTCTTTTTCGGAATCGCACGCGGCGCAGTAAAACCGGTCACAATCGTCGCCGCCCTGGGTGCGGCATGCCTTTCGATTGCGGTTGTATCGTACCGCGCGCACATCGATATGGATGAAATTCAGGTTCGCTATTGGCCATTTTTCACGAAACGGACGCAAATGAACGATGTCATGGGCATCGCAGAGGAAAGGACATTGGTTTTTGTAAACGCCGACCTCGAGAATACCCATCTGGGGACTGACCGCCAAAGTGCGAGAGCATCTCTCCGAAATGCTTCCTCATCGCCTCCGGGTGTCGGAGACGCCGGCGCGCACGGTTGGCGATCCCAATGGGATCGTGCGCAGGCATGTGCGGCGGGCCGTGCTTCTCGCCCTCGCCTTTCTCATCTCGCTTGCCCTCTCGATTCCATTTCTATACGGCAATCAGTGGCACAGTTACGCGGACGGAATCGGCACATATGTAATGTTCCTTTGCCTTTGTTTACTGATACTGACCAGCCTTCAGGGCGTAACCGCATATGCGCTCTGGCGCTATAAGCGAGACATGGACAGGATCGATAGGACCTACGGGCCGGGATAACACGGGCTGGGCGCTCGGTCGCGCGGGTAGTCCAAGCCTCGTTTCAGCCTCTTGATAACATCGAAGTATGTCCACACTGCTCGAAAAGGCGCTGGAAAAACTCTCCGTGCTGCCTCCCGACGAGCAGGATGCCATTGCATCCCAGATACTGGCGTCGCTGGCCGATGAGAAGCCTGGAAGAAGCGCTTCGCCGAAAAACGCGACGTGATCCGCCGTATGGCGCAAGAGGCCGTTGACGAAGACGCGCGCGGCGAGACGTCGCCCTTGGACGATTCAAAGCTATCTCGGCAATACGTACGCCCCTAACCCTCCACTCGTACGAGTGGTGTTAGCATGGGCTTATGAGGGTCACAGCCTCCAAGCTCCGCGCGAACATTTACAACATCCTCGACGAAACCCTGAAAACCGGCGTTCCCGTGGAAGTGGTCCGTAAAGGACGCGTGCTCAAAATCGTTCCAGAAGCCAAGCCTGATAAACTTAGCCGGCTTAAGAAGCGAGACTACATCATCGGCGACCCCGAGGATTTCGTCCACATCGACTGGAGTAAGGAGTGGAGCGAGCTGAAGAAGTGACGTATCTGGATACCCATGTTGTGATCTGGCTTTTTGGAGGCCAAGCAGAAAGGCTGAGTTCCGCGGCGGCGGCCGAGATTCGAAACGAAGAGCTGCTGGTCTCTCCAGCGGTCGTGCTCGAGCTCCAGCTCCTGCATGAGATCAAACGGCTGAAGGCCGTTGCGGTCAAGGTAATTGAGCGGTTGTCTTCGGAGATTGGTTTAACCGTGTGCCGGCTTCCCTTCCAGTCGGTTCTGGATGAGGCCCTGCATCAATCCTGGACACGGGATCCGTTCGACAGGCTTATCGTGGGCCAGGCACGCGCCAACAACGCGGTGCTGGTATCCAAGGACCAGGAGATTCGGAGCCACTATAAGCGAACCATCTGGTGAGCAACGGCTCAGTCGTCGTTCAACACCGGCAACAACTCGGGCGCGCTCCCCGCGTCCAAATCCAAATACCGCGTATCGAGCAACCGGTCCGGCTCCAAATGCCCCATCGCCGAAAGCAGCGTTTCTTTTAAATGCGGATAATCCTTCTCGATCTCGCCGAATAACCCACGGATCGACCGCCGCACCGTCCCGGTCCGCAGCGAACAGCCGCACGGAACAATCGGCGCGCCCAGCGATTCGGCAAAGCTCTTCGTAATATCTTCGGTCACGAAAACCAGCGGGCGAATCAGCCGGAAATCCTTCTCGCGCGAATACGTGATCGCGGGCAGCGCGCTCACCCGGCCCGTGAACATGGCGTTGCGCAGGAAGC
>JASIGB010000495.1:0-7150 GCA_030045355.1 Bryobacteraceae bacterium | reverse complement strand
AGGGGCGACCTCCTGCGAGCAGCGGCGAGTGAGTGTGCCGGCGCTGCCGCCTCCGGCTCCCAGTCAACCGGCGCCGCCGCATGCGAGCCCGGCGGCTCAGACGCCGGCGACGACCCGTGCGAGCTCTGCTCCCGCTGCGACCACCTCGGTTCCTGCGTCCCCCGCCACGGGTTCGGAGGCCAAGCCATCGAACCGCTATCAAGTGAACAAGCCGCCTCAGCCCGCGAAAAAAGCGGCGCGATCCGGCACGGCAGCGCCAAGCCCGGCGGCATCAGCTCCCGCTCCGGCAGCATCAGGTCCCGCTGCGGCATCCGCTCCCGCGGCGCCAGAGTCCCCGGCGCCCGCGCCCAAGCTGGCCGATGTCCTCACTTCGGACGAACAAAAACAATACAACGCTTCCATCGATCAGAGCCTGGCCCATGCGCAGACCAGCCTGGATCAGATCAAGGAGCATCGGCTGACTGCCGATCAATCCGACCAAGTGGAGCAGATCGCGAACTTCATGAAACAGGCGCGGACCGCGCGCGCTTCGGACCTGGCTGGGGCCAAGAGCCTGGCGGAGCGGGCGGAAGTCCTGGCGAAAGATCTGGCGGCAGCCCTGCATTAGTTTCAGGAAGACCGGTCTTAAGTTAAGATCGGTCTTAAGCTAAGATCGGTCCATGGAAAAAACGCTTTGCCGGATCCTGGGGGCGGCAGTTCTATCGGCCGCACTGCCGCTGGCAGCTCAAGTCTATCGGGCGCCGCGCGCGCCGAACGGCAAACCCGACCTGAATGGAATCTGGCAGGCGCTGAACGAAGCTAACTACGATCTCGAAGGTCATGAGGCGCGTCCGGCGATGGCGTTGCGCTCCGGTCCTTACGGCTCCGTGCCCGCCGCACCCGTCCTGGCGCTGGGCGCTGTGGGAGCGGTGCCGCCCGGTCTGGGCGTCGTAGAAGGCGGCGAAATCCCCTACAAGCCCGAAGCGCTCGCGCGCCGGAAGGAGAACCAGCAGGACTGGCTGAATCGCGATCCGGAGATCAAGTGCTATCTCCCCGGCGTTCCGCGCGCCACCTATATGCCGTACCCGTTCCAGATCCTGGAAAGTGCGAGCGCGCTGACGTTCGTTTATGAGTACGCAGGCGCGGTGCGCAACGTTTTTCTGAAGGACCCCGGCCCGGCTCCCACCGATTCCTGGATGGGCCAATCCGTCGGGCATTGGGAGGGCGACACGCTGGTGGTCGACGTCACGGGATTCAACGACCAGACCTGGTTTGACCGCTCCGGCAACTTCCATACCGACAAGCTGCACGTCGTGGAGCGATATAGACGGACGAGCCCGGACGTCATTTCGTACGAAGCCACCATCGAGGATTCCGAGGTTTTTACCCGTCCTTGGAAGATCAGCATGCCGCTGTATCGCCGCCAGGAGAAGAACGCGCAACTTCTCGATTTTAAGTGCGTGGAGTTCGTGGAAGAGTTGATGTACGGCAAGTACCGGAAGCACCCCTTGCAGTGAAGCATTGAGGAGGTTGGATATGCAGAACGCATGGATATTCGCGGCAGCGCTGTTGCTCAGTCTTCCGGCTCCGGGGCAGAACAAAGCCCAGCCGATCCCTCGGACGCCTGATGGACATCCGGACTTGCAAGGCACTTACGACCTGTCGATGATGACGCCGCTCGAGCGCTTGCCTGGCGATCCGCCGTTTCTGACAAAGGATAAAGCCGCAGCGCTCGAAAAGGCCGAAATGGCGCGCCGCGCCACAGACAATCAGCGCGAATCGGCCGATCGTCCAGCGCCGCCTGTGGGCGGCGACACCAGCGCTCCAAAATCATTCTTTGAGATCCTGGAGCGGGCGGGCGGCGGCGCCGTTGGCGGCTACAACCGGTTCTGGTTGCAGCAGGGTTCGGCGTTTACCGTGGTCGACGGCCAGATTCGAACGTCGATTGTCGTCGATCCGGCGGATGGCCGGGTGCCTCCGTATAATGCGATGGCGCGCAAGCGAATGGCGGCGGCGGTTCGAGCCACGCCCACTTCGGACGCGCGCGAGAATCAAGATCCTAACGCCGAGCCACCCGGCGCGTTCGACAACCCGGAGCAGCGGCCACTCGGCGAACGTTGCCTGCTGGGGTTTGGGTCCACTTCGGGTCCGCCCGCGCTTCCGGACTATTTCTACAATGACCTACATCAGATCGTGCAGACTCCCGATTCGATTATGATCCTGAGCGAAATGGTGCACGACGCGCGTATCGTGCGGATGAACGCGCAGCATTTGCCGCAGAGCATTCGCCGCTGGATGGGCGATTCCGTAGGACATTGGGAGAGCGACACGCTGGTTGTGGACACCACCAATTTCAACGACAAGACGCGCTTTCGCGGATCCACGGAGAACCTGCACGTGGTGGAGCGCTTCACGCGCGTGAACGACAAGACGCTGCTTTATCGCTTTACGGTGGAGGACCCGGACACATGGGACCGGCCTTGGACCGGCGAATATACCTGGCCAGCGACCAATAAGCCGATTTACGAGTATGCCTGCCACGAGGGCAACTACGCTCTGCCGGACGTCTTGCGCGGCGCGCGGCGGCACGAAGCAGAAGCGGCGAAGAAAAAATAAAAGCGCGGCCGGGCCAGCTTTAAAGCCGTGCGATCCAGCCGCGCCGATCGGTATCGTTTTGCCGCGGATTTACTGAGCGCCAGCGATGGCCGGCACGGTGTTTTCAGCCTGCTGTCCGGTTCCGGTGACGTCGAGCTGGTAAATCTTCACATCCACGCGGCGGTTCTCTTTGCGTTCCGCCCGGGTTTTGTTTTCGGCATCCGGGAAATCGCTGCCTACGCCCAGCTCGCGGATGGAGCGCAGCGGAATGTTATGCTCCACCGCCAGATAATGCACTACGGCATCGGCGCGCTTGCGGGCGAGATCGCGATTGTAAGCCACGTTCCCAGTACGGTCCGCAAATCCTTCCACTTCGATTACGTAACCGCCCTTGATTCCGTTGAGTTGCTGGATGGTGTCGTCCAACTTGGCCTGATCGTCTTTATCCAGCTTGCTCTGTCCGAAGCGGAAATAGACAGGAGACGTACTGATGAGCTTGTAATTGTCCAGATTCTGGATGGTGGTATCCAGCCGAGCGCCAGTCTGCTGCGCCAACGTGTTGGCGGCTTGCGCCTGCTGAGCGGCAGCTTGAGCGGCTGTGTTGGCTTGGGCCGCGCTCGCCGCTGCGGCATCCGCCTTCTTGCCGGCGTCGGTGGCCTTTTCGTCAGCGGTGGCTACTTGACGATCCAAATCCCCAATGGCCTGCTTCTGATCATCGCTCTGTTTCTGCAGGGCGCTCACATGCGCGTCCGTCTGGTTGAGCTGGTTCTGCACAGGTGCAATAGCTTCACGGACGTGCTTTTTCGTGGCGCATCCTACACTGACCATCGAGATAATGATCAGGGACCCCAAAATCGCAGGTATATAACGAAGTGACATTAGGCTTCTCCTTCTTGCGGTACTATAGCACGCATTTCTCCAAACGACAAACTAATAGTACTATCGTTCCACTAGTTATGATTTTAGGGGGGTTGGCTATGACTATGTGAGGTTTCAACCGATGGGTAACCTGTAAGATTTTCCACGCCTGCACTTTTTGACACAGTTGCAACACAATTGTCTGTTTCCTTTCGTGCGAGTTGGCGGGTGCGTGAGTTAAATTGGTTCCACGGTGCAAAGCTACGATCTCATAGTCATCGGTTCCGGACCAGCGGGCCAGAGAGCGGCCATCCAGGGCTCCAAGATGGGAAAACGGGTGGCGCTGGTGGAGCGTCGTGAAGTCGTTGGCGGGGTATGTGTCAATACGGGTACAATTCCCAGCAAGACGTTTCGCGAGGCAGTACTTCACCTCTCTGGGTACTATTACCGCAACATCTATGGCGTAAATTATCGGGTCAAGGACAAGATCACGATGGCGGATCTGGCGTTCCGGGTCCAGCACGTGATCAAGACCGAAGTGGACGTCATTCAGGCCCAGTTGTCGCGCAACAACATCGAGCTGATCCCCGGCATAGCCTGCTTCATCGACCCGCACACCGTAAAGGTAGCGAACTCGCGCCAGGAGCAGACCTTCTGCTCGGAGCACATCGTCATTGCCACGGGCACGAAGCCGGCATTTTCCGCGAAAGTGCCCATCAACGGCCGCAACATCATCGATAGCGATCAGGTTCTGGACATGCCGGAAATTCCCAAGACGCTGATCGTCGTGGGCGGCGGCGTGATCGGCGTGGAATACACCTGCATGTTCGCCGCACTCGGCGTGCGCGTGATCCTGGTGGAGAAACGGCCGCGCCTGCTCGAGTTCGCCGATGCCGAAATGGTGGAGGCGCTATCGTATAATCTGCGCGATCATCGGGTGACGCTGCGCTTGAACGAAGAGGTGGACACGGTGGAGGAGACCCCCGAAGGGACGGTGGTGGCGAAGCTGGAAAGCCAAAAAAAGATTTCGGGCGACGCTCTGCTGTTCGCGGTCGGCCGGCAGGGAAACATCGACGAACTGAATCTGGCAGCCGCGGGAGTGGAAGCGGATCCGCGCGGGCGCATCAAAGTGGATTGCGAATATCGCACCGCGCAGCCGCACATCTACGCCGTGGGTGACGTGATCGGATTTCCCAGCCTGGCCTCGGTTTCCATGGAGCAGGGCCGTATCGCCGCCGCCGGGGCATTCGGAAAGAAGTTGATCTCGAACCCGGCCGGTTATCCTTACGGGATTTATACCATCCCGGAGATTTCCTTCATCGGCAAGACCGAAGAACAGCTCACCGACGAGGATGTCCCGTACGAGGTGGGCGTGGCCTATTATCGCGAGATCGCGCGCGGGCAGATCCGCGGCGACACCACGGGCCGTCTGAAGCTGGTCTTCCATCGCGAAACCAAGCAACTGCTGGGCGTCCACGCGATTGGAGAAGGCGCTTCGGAGTTGCTTCACATCGGCCAGGCAGTTATGATTCTGGGCGGCACCGTGGAATACTTCGTGGACACGGTTTTCAACTATCCGACACTGGCCGAGTGCTACAAAGCCGCGGCGTTCAACGGCCTCAACAAACTGGCGAATTGGTAGGGATGCGCATGGGCCGGAGCATTGGGATCACGACCGCCGAGGACATCGCCACCGGCCTGGTGGAAGGGCATAAATTGGTCGGCAAGCCGCGGATCTACGAGCAGCGTCCCGAAGACGAGCCGTTGCTGAGCCTGCCGGCGGAGGGAATCGCCGAGCGTTTCGCCCAAGAGATTCGCGCGGTAGCGGCGGGCGAGGCTGTGGAGGCGATCGGCGTCGGCCTGCCCGGCATTATCAATTGCGGGTTTATCGAGGAGTCGCCCAATTTACGCCAGTTGAAAGGCGCGCACATGCAGGATATGCTGCGCGACGCCTTGCGAAATTACGGCATCACGGCTCCGGTCTACGTCTACAACGACGCCGACGTTTTGGCCGCCGGCCTGGCGGCGACCCACGGGAATCTGGACCGGTTCATTCGCGTCTGGACGCTGGGCAATGGGGTTGGATTCGGTGTCTATCCGCGTCGCGAGGGGGTTTGGGAGGGCGGCCACGTGGTGGTGTCGCTCGACCCGCGCGAGCGCTATTGCGGCTGCGGGGGGATCGGGCACCTGGAAGGCATCATGGGACAGCGCGCAATGCGCCTGCGCTTCCTGGACATCGAACCGGACGAGGTTTTTGAAAATGCCCGGAAGCGGGACCAACGCTGCGTGGAGTTCGTCAAGCTCTGGCATCGCGCGCTCGCCGCGGCCACGGCGAATTCCATTCATTTGGCCGGTCCGGGAAAGTTCTTCATCTCGGGTTTCAACGCCCGACACCTCGATATCAATCTTCTTCACCAGTACCTGCAAGAGATGGTCAAGATGAGCACGCTGCAAAGCTACGTCTTCGAAGTAGTGCCCAATAGCGACGAGAATGGCGTGATTGGAGCGGCGGTCAGCGCGGCACAGAACGCGGCTCAGTAGGGGTAGAGCGCGCCCTCCATCCTCGGGCGCCGCAGGGTCCACCCCCGGCCTTGACAACCCTTGCGCCGTGCTATACTGGCGATTTGTTAAGAGATCGCCATCCTGCTAAGTTATTGATTTTATTAGATTAACCGCCCAGATAGTACCTAACGGCCTTTAGTTTCATAGACTTCCACAACGGAAGCAGTTCGACCGGAAAAATTGAGGGTTCGACCGGAAAAAAATTGAGGGAGGGATCACCCAATGAAGGATCTTCTATTGGTTGCCGGACTGTTGGCTGCGCCCGTCACCGCGAGCGTCCAGCAGTACATGGCATCGGCAGAAGTGAAGGAAGCCGACCCGCGATTATCAAGCTTGCAGAAGTTTTTCGCTGATCGCAAATGCCCCCTGCGCGACGCGGCCAAGGATTTTCTCGTGGCAGCGGATCAGAACCACCTGGATTGGCGTTTGCTGCCTAGCATTTCGTTCGTGGAATCGAGCGGAGGGAAGACGTACACCAATAACAATGTCTTCGGGTGGGCGTCTTGTAAGGAAAAGTTCAGCTCGGTCCGCGCCGGAATCCACTATGTGGCGGCTCAGCTTGGGCAATCCAATAGATACAAGGGCAAAGACACAGACAATAAGCTGAGGATTTACAATCCCACGCCCGAATACCGCCAACGGGTGAAAGCCGTGATGCGTGTCATTGGTTCCCGCACCGGTTCCCGCACGGGCTCCCGTTGCCAACCCGGTGTGGCGGCTGCGGACTGACACACTCAGAGCCCGGCCGCAGCCTGTAAAGGATTTCCCGGCGGGGCTGCCCTTCAGCCGCCTTGCATCATGTGGATGCCCCAGTAGAGGGCAGCAAAAACGACTAAGACGATGGCGATTCCCAAAATCCAGGGAATCATGCGTTCCCGGCTGGACATGCTCTTGCGGTGTTCCAGCTTGAGTTGCTCGTCGAGGCTTTCGAACATAGAACCTCCAGAGGATTCACGCTATAACGGGGCCGGCGTTTGAAGGCCGGCTAATGAGTCCGGACCGGGGCGATATGCCCCAGTATGAAACGAGCCGGTATGATTATATGCCTGATGGCGGGGAAAAAATAGGGGGCGTCTGCTCGGTTTTGGGGCGCTTTACAATCCCATACGGTCGAGTTTTCGGTAAAGCGTCTTGCGCTCAATGCCGAGGATTTTCG
>JASIGB010000494.1:0-10638 GCA_030045355.1 Bryobacteraceae bacterium | reverse complement strand
ACGTAATACCGCCGATGGAATCCCGCCCGAATTTCGCCTGAATGCGCTTGAACTCGCCCGCGGCGTGGCTGATGGCTTCTTCCCACGTGACCTCGCGCCAGGGATCGGTAATTTTCGCGCGGATCATGGGTTTCAAAATTCGATCCTTGTGCGTGGCGTAGCCCCAGGAAAACCGGCCCTTTACGCAGGAATGGCCGTGGTTGGCTTTGCCGTCCTTGTAGGGCGTCATGCGTACCACTTGGTTGCCCTGCATCTCGGCGATGAACGAACAGCCGACGCCGCAATAGGCGCACGTGGTCACCACGCTGTGCTCTGGCTGGCCATGAGCGATGATCGTCTTATCCATCAGCGTGGCCGTCGGACACGCCTGCACGCACGCGCCGCAGGAGACGCATTCGGATTCGAGGAAATTCGTCGGCCCGGACGCCACTTTGGACGCGAACCCGCGGCCCTGGATGGTCAGTGCGAACGTCCCCTGCACTTCCTCGCACGCGCGCACGCAGCGCGAGCACACGATGCATTTGGAAGCCTCGAACGTGAAATACGGCGCCGATTCGTCCTTCGGGGCCTTCAGATGATTGGCGCCTTCATAACCATAGCGGACTTCGCGCAACCCCACCGCGCCCGCCATATCCTGCAACTCGCAATCGCCGTTGGCCGAGCACGTCAAGCAATCGAGCGGATGGTCCGAGATATACAACTCCATCACGCCGCGCCGCAGTTTCGCGATCTTGGGCGATTGCGTCCGCACCTTCATCCCCGGCTCGGCCAGCGTGGTGCACGAAGCGGGCGTGCCGCGCCGCCCTTCGATCTCCACCAGACACAGCCGGCAGGAGCCGAACGCTTGCATGTTGTCCGTCGCGCACAGCTTGGGCACCTGAATGCCGGCCTCCACCGCCGCGCGCATCACCGACGTGCCGCGCGGCACCGTCACGGGCTTGCCGTCGATTTCCAGCGTCACCAGTGTGTCGGACACTCGTGCGGGAGTGCCGTAATCGATTTCTTGTATTAACGCCATGGGTGTGTCTCTCGGTTGGACTTCAGAACGTCCGGGTTCACCGGCGCAGCCGGTTTGTCGAAATCTTCGGGGAAATGGCGGATGGCGCTCTGCACCGGCAGCGGGATTAATCCGCCGAGGGCGCACAACGATCCGTCCGTCATCAACTCACATAAATCATCCAGCACTTCGAGATTCTTGGCGCGATTTTCATTCGCGATGATACGGTCGATCACTTCCACGCCGCGCGTGGAGCCGATGCGGCAGGGCGTGCACTTGCCGCAGCTTTCAATCGCGCAAAATTCCATCGCGAAGCGCGCCTGCCGCGCCAGATCCACCGTGTCGTCGAACACTACTACGCCGCCGTGCCCCACCATGCCCTTTTGGGCGGCGAACGCTTCGTAATCGAGCGGCGTATCGAGCAGGGATTCGGGGAAGTACGCGCCCAGCGGCCCGCCCACCTGCACCGCGCGCACGGGACGTTCGGTCGCAGTACCGCCACCGAAATCGTAAATCGCTTCGCGCAGCGTGATCCCGAACGCCTTTTCCACCAGCCCACCGTGCCTGATGTTGCCGGCGAGTTGAATGGTTAGCGTTCCGCGCGATTTGCCCATGCCGAAATCGCGATAATACTCTGCGCCTTTGTCCAAAATAATCGGCACGCTGGCCAGCGTGATCAGATTGTTGACGACGGTGGGCCTTCCGAACAGACCTTCCAGCGCCGGCAGCGGAGGCTTGGGGCGAATCTGCCCGCGGCGCCCTTCCAGGCTTTCGAGCATCGACGTCTCTTCGCCGCAGATGTACGCGCCCGCGCCCAACCGGACTTCAAGATCGAAGCGCTTGCCGGAACCCGCGACGTTAGAGCCCAGATACCCGCGCTCATAGGCGATGGCGATGGCCTGCTGCATCACGCGAAAGGCATGCGGGTATTCCGAGCGGCTGTAAATGTAGCCCTGCGTCGCGCCCACCGCGAGGCCCGCGATCGTCATGCCTTCGATGAGCACGAAAGGATCGCCTTCCATGATCATGCGGTCGGCGTAAGTGCCGCTATCGCCCTCGTCGGCGTTACAGCAGATATATTTCTGATCGGCCTTGGCGTAGAGGACGGTGTTCCACTTGATGCCGGTGGGGAACCCTGCGCCGCCGCGCCCGCGCAGGCCCGACTTCTGGACCTCATCCACGATCGCCTGCGGCTCGAGCGCCAGCGCTTTCTGCAACCCGCGATAACCGCCGTACGCGATGTAGTCGCCGATCGAAAGGGGATCGACGATCCCACAGCGCGCGAACGTCAGCCGCTCCTGCCGTTTCAAGTAGGGAATCTCTTCGGTGGGCCCCAGGCACAGCGCGTGCGGTTTGCCATCGAGAAAGCCCGCATCGAACAACCCCGCGACGGCTTCCCGGGTCACCGGCCCATAGGCGATCCGGCCCCGCGGCGTCTCCACTTCGACAAGCGGCTCCAGCCAGAACATACCGCGCGATCCATTGCGGACGAGCGTGATATCCAGTTTGCGCGACGAAGCTTCGCTCGCGATGGCGCGCGCCACGCCTTCGGCGCCGACAGAGAGCGCGGCCGAATCGCGTGGAACAAATATTTTGATACTCATCGCGCGCGCCCGTCTTTCCTCATTGCGCCCTCCGGGCGCTATCGACCAAAAAGTCAGCCACGCCCGGCGACACGCGGCCATACGGTTCACCGTCCATCATCACCGCCGGGGACAGCGCGCAGTTTCCCAGGCAAAACACTTGCTCGATGGTGAGGCTGCCGTCGGGCGTGGTTTCGCCCAGCGTGACGCCGGCCTTCTTTTCCACGTGATCGATCAGCGCGTCGCAACCCATCGACTGGCAGGACTCCGCGCGGCAGATGCGCAGCACGTGCCGTCCCGGAGGCTCATGACGAAAGTCGTGATAAAAGCTGATGACGCCGTGGACCTCGGCTCGCGACAGATTCAGCGCGCTCGCGATCAGCGGCGTGGCATCCGGATGGATGTAGCCGAACTCTTCCTGTAGTGCATGCAAAATGGGAAGCAGCGCGCCGGGGAGCCGCTCCAGCTCGGCAATCCGGGCTTTGGCCCGCTCCGCATCCCACTCCTGCATCTTGCTCATTTAAAGTTACTTACCAGCACTTTCCACAGACACCGAGGCCTTGCGTCGCACACCTCGGCTTGCGAGAAAATTTTATCATAATTGGAACCCGGCTGAACGCCCGTGTGGCGCACGGACTCGTGCGTGCCGGGAAACCACTGGCGGCAACGCCAGGCCTTTCGTTCCTGGTGTTCGCTTCAGTGCCAAGGGAACGATCCGTCCCGTTGTAGGGGGCGATCAGCGAATCTGCATCACGCCCCGCGGGACTGCGCGACTTTCGCTTCGAGCTCGGGCGTGAAGCGTACTTCCATACGACTATTCTTACACGCCTTTGCGCGACTACTCCGTCCGCAACGCTTCCACCGGATCCACGGCCGTCGTTCTGCGGGCCGGCACATAACTCGCCAGCGCCGCCGCCGCGATCAATAAAACAGAAACGGCCGCGTATGTCGCGGGGTCGAGAGCCGGCGTTTTGAACAGCAGCGACGACATCAGGCGCGTGAGCCCAGCGGCCGCGAGCAGCCCGATCGCCGCGCCCACGGCCGCCAGCAGCAGTCCCTGGCGCACGAACATCTTCTGCAGCGTCCCCGGTTGGGCGCCCAAGGCCATGCGAATTCCGATCTCGCGCGTGCGCTGCGTCACCGCATAGGCAATCACACCATAAATCCCCACCACGCCCAGCAGCAGCGCCATCGCACCCGCGATCCCCAAAAGCACCAGCGTGAACGACGTCCGCGCCATGGAGCCGGCATAAACATCCTGCAGCGTCTCCACGAGGAACACCGGCAGATTCGGGTCCACGGACCAGATGGCTTGCCGCGCCTGATTGAGGAATGTCTCGGTAGCCGCGCGGTCGGTGCGCACGGCCAGCGCTCCGAAACGAGCCCCAAACAGCTTGTCGCCTTCAAAGTTCTCCGCAAGGATCGGCCAATAGGCGATCTTGGCCGGCGGCTTTTGTACGCCATCATCGTAAACATTGCCCACCACGCCGACGATCTCGCGCCACGGATTCGCCGCGCTTTCCCGGATACGCTTGCCGAGCGCTGCCGCAGGCGACCCCCACATCTCGCGCGCCAGGTTCTCGGAAACCACGGCCACATGCCGCTTGCCGTAAACATCCATCCAGGTGAAGTCGCGGCCGGCGATCAAAGGCGTTCCCGCCGTCCGGAAATAACCCGGCGAAATGAAGTGGAAGCGGCGGATCGGCGGAATCTGTCCGGGCGCATAACTCTTATCCTCGGCATACACAAGGTCGTTCGAAGTGAACCCCTCCATGGGGGCTCCGAAAATGAATCCGGCCGAGGCGACGCCGGGAATCGCTGCCAGCTTGTCGATCATGTCGTTCTGCATCCGGACCACGCGCTCGATATCCTTCACTTCGGTGTCCGGAATAGAAACGTGCAGCAACTGCAGCTGGGCCGGACGCGTGAAGCCGGGCTGGACGCCGCGCAGCGCTTGGAATGTCCGGATCATCAAGCCCGAACTGATCAGCAGCACCAGCGCCAGCGCTACTTGAACCACCACCAGTGTGTTGCGCGCGCGATGCCGATCGCGGCCGTGCGTCAGGCTGCGGCCGGAACCGCGCAGCGCCGCCGCCACGTGCGGAGCCGCATATTTGAACGCCGGGATAAGGCCGAAGAATAAGCCGGCCGCGAGCGAAATCGCAAGCGTGAACGCCAGCACAAGCGGATCGATTCCGATTTCACTCAGCCGCGGCAGCGATTGCGGACCCTTCACCACCAGCCAGCGCAGAGCGCCATACGCCAGCGCCAAGCCTAAGATGCCGCCCAGGACGCCCAGCGTCAGGCTTTCGAGCAGCATCTCGCGAGCGATGCGCCCCCATCCGGCGCCTAGCGCCGCGCGAACAGCGAGTTCCTGCTGCCGGCCTTCCGCCCGCACCAACAAAAGATTCGCGACATTCGCGCAAGCGATCAGCAGCACCAGCCCGATGGTCCCCATGATCACCCACAGGGTCGCGCCGATGTCTCCCACTACATCTTGCTTCAACGGCCGGACTTTCGGAGCAAGATGCGCATTCTCAAATAGGGTGCGGCTGAATCCGGGCGGCACGGGCCAGGACCGTATCCAGATCGGCAGCATCCGCGCCACATCGGCGTTGGCCTGATCGAGAGTCACTCCGGGCTTCAGCCGCGCGATGCCTTGATAGCTGAAATTGCCTAGGAATAGCTTGCTGCGCTCGAAGCGCTGCGGCAGCAGCACGTCCGGCTGCGCGTCCAGGAACCGAAAATCCTGCGGCATGATGCCGATTATCGTGCGCGGCTTCGCATCGATGGTGAGCGCGCGCCCGATCGCCGCTGGATTCCCGCCGAAGCGCCGTTGCCAGTAGCCGTACCCGAGGATCACGGTTTCCGGCGTCCCCGGCGTGTCATCGGATTTCGAAAACCAGCGCCCTAGTTTTGGCGGCACATTCAAGGCATCGAGCGTCCCGTATGTCACATCGATCGCGCGGATGGCTTCCGGTTCGCCGAGGCCCGTGACCGTTCCGCCCCCGTTAGACCAGAGCCCGAATTTCGCAAACGTGCGGTTTTCCTCGCTGTAGGTGAAATACATGGTCGGCGCGCAATTGATGTCTTGTCCGCTCAATCCGACGATGCCCGGCGCCAGTTGCCAGACTCCCACCAATTGCTGCGCCCGCGGATAGGGCAGCGGCTTGATCAGCACGCCGTTAATCACGCTGAAAATCGCGGTGTTGGCGCCGATGCCCAGCGCCAGGGTGAGCAGCGCAACGGCGGTGAACATGGGGGCCCGGCCGAATCGCCGGAAGAGTTGCCGCAGGGATCTCATGGACATAAATACGTGGCCCGATCGATTCGGTTCGCAGGATTATCGCTTTTTTGGCGTTCCACCCGACACCACTTCACTTGACAGCAGGGCCTAAAATTAGGCAGCGCCATGATCCTTTCCCTCATTCCGGACATTACCGCCGAGATTGCGGCGCGAATGCTCCCCGGCGCGCCGCCCGTCAATATCGAATCCAACCTTCCATTGGTCCTGAACGCTCTGGTGCCGCCGGATCTGGCCGACAAGCCCATGATCTTGATGGCCCTGGCGACCGTCCGCGCGGAAGCCGCCTCGTTCGCGCCCATCGCGGAAGGCCAAAGCCGTTACAACACGTCACCCGGCGGCCATCCCTTCGATCTCTACGACGATCGCGCCGATCTAGGCAACCTCGGTCCGCCTGACGGCGAGCGCTTCCGCGGCCGCGGCTTCATCCAACTCACCGGGCGCGCGAATTACGCACTGCACGGCGCTGCGATCGGGCTGGGCGACAAGCTGATCCACGATCCGGAGCTTGCGTGCGATCCAGAAATCGCCGCGCGACTGCTCGCGAGTTTTCTGAAAGCTCATGAAGAGAAAATTCGCGCCGCGCTCGCCTCGAACGATCTGGCCGCGGCCCGGCGCTTGGTCAACGGCGGAAGCCACGGACTCGACGCCTTCACCGCGGCCTACAACACCGGGTTGCCCCTGATTCCGAACGAAATTGCCACTGTCCCCAATCCCCAGTCGCCAGTCCCGCGCGACGCGTAGGCGGCGATATACTTACGCGAGGATATGCGAAATCTCCTCGCGCGACTAATGTGCTGGGTATTCGTAGGCGCCGCCGCGCTCGCCCAAGGTACCCGTCCCGAAGCCGGCCCGTTCGACGCCGGGCGCATGACCATGCAGGCCCCGCCCGCGCAAGGCGTGGCCATTCGCGCCGGACGCATGTTCGATTCCAATGCGGGCGTGATGTTGAAGGGTCAAGTCATCATCATCCAGGGCGACCGCATTACGGCGGCCGGACCCGCCGCGAGCGTTCGCATTCCGCAAGGTGCCGAAGTGATCGACCTGAGCCGCGCCACCGTGCTCCCAGGCTTGATCGATCGCCACGTGCACCTGATGCAGGAGCAGCAGCCCAACGATGCGCGCGCGGCCTTCTCCGGCTGGCATTACGCCATGAAGGATCTCGACGCGGGCTTCACCACGCTCCAGGACATGGGCTCGCCGTACACCTACGCAATCGTCGAACTGCGCGACGCCATCAATAAGGGCCAAATTCCCGGGCCGCGCCTGCAAGTCGCCGGGCCGCAGTTGAACCCGCGCGCCGCCGCGTATTATCCCGCGCCGTCGGTCGTCATGCCGTTCGGCCAAAATCTCGGTCAGAACGCCTGGCAGCTTTCGGGCGACGTTAATTCACCGTGGCTCGCGCGAGCGGCTGTGCGCGAGCATTCGCATTACGGCGTGGATTGGATCAAGGTCTACGAAACCGAAGATTACGAAGGCGGCGGCTATCCCGATCCGCCGGGCTCGGGCGTATTCACGCCCGATGGCAAGATGATCACGGTGCCGTCGCTCACGCTCGAAGAAAATCAAGCCATCGTCGACGAAGCCCATCGCCGAGGTCTGCGCGTCGCCTGCCACGCCTACGGCGGCGAAGGCCTGCGCAATTGTCTGGAAGCGGGCGTCGATATGCCGATGCATGTCATCGTGGGCGTCACCGGCGCGCCCGGTCTCGACGACGAAACCATCCGGCTCTTCAAGAAACCGCTGTGGGATGGAACCCAGCGCCCGGTGATGCAAACCCTCTGGGATTTGATCGGCGATCTGGAAACGCGCGATCTGAAGGCCTCGCGCGGCAAAACCACGCGTTTCCAGCTCACCGAGATGAGCTTCAAGCGGCTGGTCGCCGCGGGCGTCAAAGAAGTGTTCGGAAGCGGCGCCTACACCTACGGCCACGGCGTGCAAGCGTTCCAGTTCGCTTACTACGTCAAATGGGGCATGACCCCCGTGCAGGCTTTGCAGATGGCCACCAGCAGCGCCGCGGAAAGTCTGAACTTCGAATTGCGCAAGGAAGTGGGCAGCATCGAAGCGGGCAAATTCGCCGACTTGGTGGCCGTCTCCGGCGATCCGCTGGCCGACATCAGCGAAATGCAACGCGTCAAATTTGTCATGAAAGGGGGCGTCGTTTTTCGCGATGAAATCCACTAGCCTCACGCGCCGGGCTTCTAAAATGACGCGCCGCTCTTTCACGCTTGCAACCGTCGCGTCTTGCGCGACCCGCCTAAGAGCTGCAGCCCCGGCGATCAGCCCCGTGATGGCACGGCTCAGCGCCTATATGTCCGAAGCCGGCGCGCATCCGCTACCCGAGGAAGCGCTCGAAAAAACCAAGCAGCATATCCTCGACACCTTCTCCGCCATGATCTCGGGCTCGGATCTTGCGCCCGGACGCTTCGCTATCCAATTCGCGCGCCTGCATTCAGCCGAAACCATCGCGACAGTCGCGGCCTGCGAGATCACCTGCGGCGCCATCGAAGCCGCTTTCGCCAACGCGATGCTCGCGCACTCCGACGAAACCGACGACTCGCACGCACCCTCGGAATCGCATCCCGGCTGCTCCATCGTGCCTTCGGCTCTGGCGGCCGGCGAGCAGTTTCATATCGACGGCCAACGTTTCGTGCGTGCAGTGGCGCTCGGCTACGACGTCGGCACGCGCTTTACGATGACCGTCGGCGCGGGCGCGTTCGAGACCCCGACCCACATCAGCACCCACGCGCTGGCCGGCACGTTCGGATCCGCGGTTGCCGCCGGCTGCGCCGCGAATCTAAACCAGCAGCAGATGCGCTGGCTGATCGACTATGCCTCGCAACAGGGCTCCGGCATCAAGACCTGGCAGCGCGACACCGATCACATCGAAAAAGCGTTCTTGTTCGCGGGCATGCCCGCGCGCAATGGCGTGACCGCGGCCTTGCTCGTGCAGGCCGGCGCCACCGGCGTCGATGACGTTCTCTCCGGACAAGATAATTTCCTCGCCGATTATGCGCCACAGGCCGATGCTGACAAACTGATCGAAAAACTCGGCGAGCGCTACGAGATCACCCGCACAAACATTAAGAAATGGACCGTCGGCTCGCCTATTCAGGCGCCCCTCGACGCGCTGGAGCTCATCAGGAAGCATCATCCTTTTGAGCCCGATCAGGTGCAGTCCATCACGGTGCGCGTGGCTTCGAGCGAAGCGGCGCTGGTAACGAACCGCGAGATGCCCGACATTTGTATGCAGCACATGATCGCGATCATGCTGCTCGACAAAACCGCGTCGTTCCAGGCCGCGCACGACAAGGCGCGCATGCAGGATCCCGCCGTGTTGAAGCAGCGCGCGAAAGTGCAACTGGTCGCCGATGCCGAGCTCGAACGCCACCTGCCGGCGCGCGAAGCGATCGTCGAAGCGGTCTTAACTGACGGCACGCACCTCACCGAAACTGTCAAGGCCGTCCGCGGCACCGCCGAAAATCCCATGCCGCGCGACGAAGTGATCTCCAAGGCCCGCGACCTGATCACGCCCGTGCTCGGCGCTGAACGCACCGGCAAGCTGATCGACGCCACCATGCACCTGGAACGCATGAAATCGGTGGCCGAACTCCGCCCGTTGCTGCAGCGGACTTGATATACTCTCCGCTAATATGCGCACGAGCACCGTTGTACGACTGTCCGCAGCCGTCCTTGCCTGCGGCGCTTTGTTCACCGCCTACACGCAGTTTGGAAATCAGCCGTCGAAGCTGACCACCATCAAACTCAAGGACGACCTCTATGTGATCCACAACGATTTCGTCCCCGGCAACACCACCGTGCTCGTTACCAACGACGGCGTTCTGCTGGTGGACGACAAGTTCGATATCGATCACGAAGGCATCATGACTGAGCTGCGGAAGATCACCGATAAGCCGGTGAAGTACATCGTCAACACGCACCATCACGCCGATCACAGCGGCGGCAACGCGAAATTCCAGGCCATGAACGCAGTCATCGTCGCCTCTCAGGAAGCGCGCCAGCAGATGGTGACGTACAATCAGCCGGGCCTTCCGGATATCGTCATTGAACATCACGCGCATATTTTCCTCGGCGGCAAGAACGTCGCGCTGTATCATTATGGCCGCGCGCACACCAACGGCGACGTGGTGGTTCTGTTCCCGGCCGAGCGCGTTCTCGCCGCAGGCGATATGTATACCAAGGGCGACGACGTGCCCGAGCTGATCGATTATTCCGGCGGCGGCAGCGCGGTGGAATGGCCCGGCACCTTGCGCTCGGCGCTACAGCTCGATTTCGATACCGTGGTGCCCGGTCACGGCCCCATCGCTACCAAACAGGAGATGGCCGCTTACCGTGAAAGCACCATCCGGCTGGTCCAGCGCGTGCGCGAAATGAATCGCGCCAAGAAATCGAAAGATGACATCGCACAGATGCTGCGCACCGAATTCCATTGGGCGGATCTGCATCTGGCGCGCGGCCTGAACGGCGTGATCGAAGAGGCGCAGTAGCGTGCACCAAACGCGCCGGGACTGGCTTTCCCAGTGCGCCGGTCTGGCCGCGTTCGCCGAGATCGCCGCCGCGCAAGAACACGCTCACCGAGCCGTCAGCGCGAAGACGCCCCCTCCCTTCCAAACGCTCGATGCCAACGAGGCCCAGGAAATCGACGCCATTACCTCGCAGATCGTCCCGTCCACCGACGGTCCTGGCGCGCACGAAGCCGGCGTGGTGTACTTCATCGATCGCGCGCTCGCGAC
>JASIGB010000493.1:0-14056 GCA_030045355.1 Bryobacteraceae bacterium | reverse complement strand
GGAATGGCGATAAAACGCGCGTAAGCCAGCCTCGCTCCGCCATCGCGATTCTGCGCGAGGAACGTCATCTTGGCGGCATGGCCCAGGCGATGGGCAAACGGCGCTTCCTCACCCTCGCGATGATAACGCGGATCCTCACCCCACAAAGCCCCTAGCCCCGCTTCCATGGTGTTGCTTAGGGCCAAGCCGCTCAGGCGCATGCCATAGCGATCGCCAAAGCCCTCCCAATGGGGGCCATAAATCTTGGGATGGTCGAACAGCGTGCCCCAACCGGCGCTGAATAGGCCGGCCGTCAAGCTGGCAGGACCGAACGTGCTGTCGAGGACCCACTGGATCCGTTGCTTTGCGGTGATCGGATGGACGGCATCGCTGGAGCTGGACGTAGCTGGGTCGTAAGCAGGCACGGAAGCCGCGCCGTTCGGCTCGGGAGCGGGGGCGGTGGCCACGGTGCCCGGAAGGATCTGCTGCGCGAGAAGAGCGGAAGAAAATAAAACCAGAAACCAACTTGTTTGGAACAACATTGTCAGGACCCCAACGCAAAAGATTTGAGCAGCTTGAATGCCACTTCGATTCCAGTTGCACACGCGTAACGAACAAGCTGAATCTTCATCGGGATGCGGCGAAAACACGCCGGGAAAACGGACGCCGCCGATCAGGAAAATCTTGCATTCCCGGTCGAATGGACGCCGCAGTGTCGGGAAATCCGATATCGTTAGACAAGCATGCCGGATTGGCTTAGCATTCACGAACCCGTCCTGGTGAACACCATCGGACACTGCGCGGGCGCCGTGCTATTCGGGATGCTGCTGTACTTCTTTTTGTTGAACTGGCGCCGAGCCCGCGAGCAGCGCACCAAGCTGCCACTGCTGGCTGCGGCCCTGGCATTCTTGTGGAACGTGGGTTCCCTCGTGGCTCTGGGGGCCGGAAGGCAGGGAGGAATGGCGGCCGATGTAATCGTTGCCGCCAGTTTTTCCGTGTTGAGCCTGCTGCCGGCGGTGCTGCTGCACATCTCGCTCTCCTCCCGGCACCGGCTGTTGTGGCGCAGCGGTTACCTGCTGAGTTTCACGGCCATCGCGCTCCACGGCGGAGATCTGATCACGCGCTCGTCCCGGCTGCATTTTGCGGCCTTGCTGCTGGTAACCGTGGGTTTTGCGTTTCTGACCGCGATCTCGGTGCTGTTCGAAATCCGCGACCCCAGTGGCTCGGGGACATCGCGGCTGGCTTGCGCCATGGTGCTTTTCCTGTTCGCGATTTCGTTCGCGCATTTCAGCTCGGAGCACGCGCCGCAGCCATGGTCCAAGGAAATCGCCCTGCACCACGCGGGCATCCCGCTGGCCCTCTTCGTACTGTTGCAGAATTACCGCTTTTTACTGCTGGACGCTTATCTGCGATTCGTGGTGAACGCCACGCTCGCCGCCGTAGCGGTTCTGGCTAGCATTCGCATCGCTGCGTCGGCCCATTTCGGCGCTATGTTGCGAGAGCCTTTCGATGCAGGACTGCTGTTTGTCGCCGCCTGTTTACTGCTCGCGCTATTCGTCTATATTCGCAATCGCGTGCAAAGCTGGCTCACACAGGCTATTTTTCTGCGCTCGAACGTGGATGCCGCGCTCGGCGAGCTCTTGCAAGTAGCCCGAGCCACGCGCAGCGAGGACCAATATCTTCCCGACGCCGCCGCGGTGATTGCGGCTTTCCTGCGCACCGGCCGCTATGAGCTCGAAGCGCATGTGGCGCTCGAAACGCGAGAACTGCGCACGCCGGCTGCGGTCGGGGAAGCGGAGAATTGGAATCTTCCTCCCTGGGTGCAGGCCGTGGTACCGCTGCGTTTCTCGCGGGGCGACGCCTTGTATCTGTTGCTGGGCCCGCGCGACGGCGCGCGGCGCTACCTGAGCGAGGATTTCGCGGTTCTGATGCGCTTGGGCGCCGCCGTAGTGGAGCACGTCGAACAACTGCGCGGCCTGCAAATGCAGGGTTTGGTATCGCAAGCGGAATTGAGGGCTTTGCAGGCGCAAATCAATCCGCATTTTCTGTTCAATTCCCTGAATACGCTGTACGGCACGATCGATCGCTCCAATGCCGAGGCGCGGCGTCTGGTGCTGAATCTGGCCGACGTCTTCCGCTACTTGCTGCGTTCGGACCGCGCGCTGATCGAAGTGGGTGAGGAATTGGGGATCGTACGCGCGTACCTGGAAATCGAACAGCTCCGGCTGGGCGACAAGCTGCGGACCGAAGTCCGCGTGGACGACGCAGCGCTCCGCGCCAGCATTCCTTTGCTTTCCGTGCAGCCCCTGGTGGAGAACGCCGTAAAACACGGTGTGGCCGCCAGGACCGGCGTGGGATTCGTGCGACTGGAGATCACGTCGCGGCCGGGTGCATTATCGGTCCTGGTTACCAACTCCGGCGAATGCGATGCCAGCGCGCTCACCGGGGCGCGCCAAAATGGGGGAATCGGGCTGAGCAATGTCCGCCGCCGTCTGGAGTTGTGCTACGGGGCGGAAACCGATTTTCGCGCGGAAGTGCGGCACGGTGTGACGAGCGTGGGTTTCCTACTTCCGCTGAAGCCGCTGGCCGTCCCATTCGGAGCGTAACCGCCATGCCCGCTGATCCCGTGTTCCCGGCCGCTCATCCACCACGACAGCCCGTTAGTTCGAAAATCATGCAGGCTTCGCGGCTGCGCGTGCTACAAGAGGCTGAGCGCCAGGCGCGCGGCATGCCCTTGCGAACGTTGATCGTCGACGACGAACCGATCGCCCGAAAGGTTCTGCGCGAAGAGCTGGAACTGATCCCGGCCGTTGAGGTAATTGGGGAAGCCTCCGACGGTGCCATAGCCTTGGAAAAAATTGCCGCCGAACAGCCGGATGTAGTGCTGCTGGACCTCCAGATGCCCGCCATGAGCGGCATGGAGGTGGTGCGGCGACTCAAGCAGAGTTCACACGTCCCCGTGATCGTGATCGTAACGGCTTATGACCAGCATGCACTGGAGGCATTCGACGCGGGTGCTGTGGATTATTTGCTCAAACCGGTCCGACAAGAGCGTCTGGCCGAGGCGATGGACCGCGCCAGACGGCTGACGGACCGCCAGGCGATGGAGCGTATCGCCCAATTACAGGAAATATCGCAGGAGATCGCGGACCGTCCGGCCGGCCCGACGGCGCGCCGGATCGTGGGGAAGATCGGCGAGGAGTACTTCCTGCTTGCCGCCGACGAAATTTACGCCTTTCAGGCCGATGGCGATTTGGTGTGGATCATGACGGCCAAACGCAAGTACCTGGCGACGCAAACGTTGAAGGAGCTGGAGCAGCGGCTGCGGAAAGGCAGCTTCCGGCGCATTCACCGCAATGCTTTGGTCAATGTGGACCACGTGCGGAAGATGAGCGCGCTAAGCAGCCAGCGCTGGCTGATCACCATGAACAACGATCAGGAGTTTGTCGCCAGCAAACGCCAGGCACGCACAGTGCGCGAGCTTCTCACGTGGTGACCACCCAAAGTTCATTGCCCGCTCATCGCCAGAATTAGTACGCCCACGGCGAAACGTGAGCCTCCGGTGGGATTCTCATAGGGCAGGCGGTGGTTGCGCCCCAAAATCGAGAGATATGAGACGCTTCGCGGCTTTCCTAGGCTTGTTGTTCCCGTATCTTGCCTGCTGCACGGTGGCTTTCGCGCAATCCGCCGCCGGCAATGCCGGCACCATCCGAGGAACTGTTTTGGACCCCTCCGGTGCCGCGATTATGGGCGCGACGGTAGAAATACAGAATCCGGTGTCCCAGTACAATCAGACCACCAAGACGGATAGCGAGGGCAATTTCCAGTTTTTCAACGTTCCCTTCAACAATTATCATGTCACCGCGAGTGCTGCCATGTTTCAGCCGGGCGTCCAGGATATCGACGTGCGGTCCAACTTGCCCCTGAACATAAAATTCAACCTTGCGATCGGAACGGCGACACAAAGCGTGGAAGTAACCGCGGGAGCGGATTTGGTGGAGAGCGATCCGACAACCCACACCGACGTGGACCGGGCACTATTCGATAAACTGCCGCTCGAAAGTCAATCGTCTTCACTGAGCTCACTGGTGACGCTCGCCTCACCTGGCGTTTCGGCTGATTCGAATGGTCTTTTCCATGGACTCGGCGATCACGCCTCGAATTCCTTCTCCATCGACGGGCAGCCGATCACGGATCAGCAAAGCAAAGTCTTTTCCAATCAGCTTCCGGTCGATGCCATCCAGTCCACGGAGGTAATTGAAGGAGCGCCGCCCGCCGAGTATGGCGGAAAAACCAGTCTGGTGATTGTTGCCACCACTCGGTCTGGAATGGGGGTCACAACGCCGCACGGCGACATCACGGCCTCATACGGCACATTTGGCACCACCAATGACGGGTTCGATCTGTCATACGGGCAGGATAAATGGGGTAATTTTATCTCCGCCAACGGTCTGGATACCGGCCGTTTCCTGGATGGCCCGGAATTCCAGGTATTTCACGATCATGGCAACGAGCAGAACATATTCGATCGTGTCGATTTCAAGCCCAGCGACATCGACACGATCAACATCAACCTACAGTTCACCCGGTCCTGGTTCCAGACCCCTAATTCCTATGACGCCGAGTTGGCAACCGCCTGGAATGGCGAGGTGGTCAATAACGGCGGTCTCGGCCCCAACGGTTTACCGGTTGGCTCCGCCGATCAGCGGTCGAAGGTCACAACATTTGACATTGCGCCCAACTGGACTCGTCTGATCAATCCCAAGACCGTGTTCACCTTCGGCGCATGGGTGCGGCAGGATCAATATGACTACTATCCGAGCGCCAATCCTTTCGCCGATTTGACGCCGGATCCCGGCTTTGAGGGCGACGGGCAGAGCGCCAGCGTGGGTCAGTATCGCCGCTTGATGAACCTCGGCGTCCGGTCCAGCGTCTCCTATGTCACCGGCATTCACAACATCAAGATCGGCGCTCAGTATGAGCATACTTTGCTGACGGAAAGGGACACTCTTGGCCTGGTTGACCCTACCGGGAACGCGCCTTGTCTGAATGCCAACCTGACTCCGGATACGAATCCGCTGATCACCAACCCGTCCGATTGCGGTGGAACGGCAGTGCCGAACGTCGGCCAAGGGGTTTTCGCCAATGGAGATCCCGTGCCGGCGTTTAATCCGCTTCTTGCCTGTTACGATCTCACCAGAACGGCGCTGCTGCCTGCCTCCGACGGATGCTTGACCCCTTACAGCCAAGAATACACATATCGCGGCAATGCCGATATCCGGGAGTTCGCTTTCTACATTCAGGACGCCATCAACATCAGGAACTGGACATTCAATGTGGGCCTGCGCATCGACCAATATGATGGCATCTCGAGCAACTGGCAACCGGAGCCGCGCCTCGGTATTGCGTATAACATCAAGCCCAGCAACACGGTGCTGCGTATCTCTTACGCCCGGACCATGGAAAGTCCTTTCAATGAAAACCTGGTATTGGCCAGTCTCGGCTGTACCAGCCCCGTGATCCAAGCCTTTCAGACGCTGGTTCCCGGCGGCGCCTGCGTCACCACATCGACGCTGACACCCGGGTTGCGCAACGAATTCCACGCGGGCCTTTCGCAGGCCTTCGGCAAATACCTGGTCATCGATGGTGAATACATCTGGAAGTACACCCACAATGCCTTCGACTTTAGCGTTCTGGCGAACACGCCGATCACATATCCGATTGAGTGGGCCAGATCGAAAATTCCAGGATACGCAATCCGCCTCTCGATGCCCGCCTTCCATGGATTGTCGGCGTTTATGGTGACATCCAGTGTGGCGGCGCGCTTTTTCAGTCCCCAAGTCGCCGGGGTTGGCGCGACGCCGGTTGGGTTTGGCGTGTTCCGCATCGACCACGATGAAACCAACAATGCCACCGGCCACTTGCAGTATCAGCCATACAAAAAGCTCCCGTGGTTGAGTTTCAACTGGCGTTTCGACAGCGGACTGGTGGCGGGTCCAGTGCCGTGCGCCGGAGGTGAGGCGTGCCCCAATGGGCCGGGTGGGTCAGATACTGTCGTGTCCGTCCTCAATCTCACGCCCGACCAGCAGTTTGAAGGCGGGCTGTACTGCGGAACCGTTCACGCCACGCCCACCACCCCGATCAGTCCTACTGGTCTTTGCCCCGCGAACCTGTACGGTTCTAGCCTGGTTTCCATCCCCGCTCCGGGCACCGAGAACAACGACCACAACCCGCAGCGCATCGCACCGCGCAATCTCTACGACATCGCCATTGGAGACGACAACCTCTTCCAGGGCGATAAATACCGCTGGAGCGCGCGCTTGGCAGTGGTGAACCTGGCGAATTCCTATGTGCTGTATAACTTCCTGTCAACGTTCAGCGGGACGCATTACGTGAGTCCGCGCACTGTAACCGCGACGCTCGGGTTCCACTTTTAAGCCGGTTCGAATTCCGCCCGCGCGTGTCAGCGCGATCCTCAACGGTACAATCGAAGAATGAGACGTTTCGGGACCTTCCTGGTCTTTGCGCTTCTAGGGCTTACGCTGCCTGTCATCACGGACGCGCAATCCGCGGGAGGCAATGCGGGGACGGTGCGTGGGAGTGTGCTCGACCCTTCGGGAGCCGCCGTAGCCGGAGCCACGGTGGAAATCCAGAATCCGGTTTCGCACTATTCGAAGACCACTCAGACCGACAGCCAGGGAAATTTCGAGTTCCTTAACGTTCAATTCAACAATTACCACCTGACCGCGAGCGCGCCGGGTTTCGAGACCGGCACCGAAGACATCGACGTGCGTTCGGCCTTGCCGGTGACCGCGAACGTGACGCTCCAGATTGGCGCCGCCACCCAGACCGTGCAGGTAACGGCCGAGGCCGGAGACCTGGTGGAAACCACGCCGGTGACCCACACCGATATCGACCGGGAATTGTTCGACAAGCTGCCGCTCACAAGCCAATCTTCGGCCCTCAGTTCACTGGTGACGCTGGCATCGCCGGGGGTCACGGCGGATTCCAACGGCATGTTTCACGGCCTCGGCGATCACGCCTCGAACTCTTTTTCGCTCGACGGGCAGCCCATCACCGATCAGCAGAGCAAGGTTTTTTCCAATCAGATTCCCGTGGACGCCGTGCAGTCCATGGAAGTGATCGAAGGCGCGCCGCCGGCCGAATACGGGGACAAGACCAGCTTGGTGATCGAGGTCAGCACGCGATCGGGTCTCGGCGCCACGACGCCGCACGGCGATGCTTCGCTGGAGTACGGGACTTTCGGCACTACCAGCGGCGCTTTCGATTTATCTTACGGCGGGCAATCCTGGGGAAACTTTTTTGCCGTGGACGGCCTCAACACCGGACGATTTCTGGATACGCCGGAATTCCAGGTCTACCACGATCACGGCAATCAAGAGAACGTATTCGATCGCGTGGATTATAAGCCCAGCACGGCGGATACGTTCACCGCGAACCTACAGTTTACGCGCTCCTGGTTCCAGACGCCGAACTCGTTCGATGCGCAGACAGCCGACGCCTGGACCGGGCTGGTGGTCAATAACGGCGGTCTGGGTCCCAATGGGCTACCGGTAGGCCCCACCGATCAGCGCTCCCAGATCCGAACCTTCGATATCGCGCCCACCTGGACGCACCTGTTGAATCCGAACGCCGTGTTTACGTTTGGAGGCTGGGCCCGGCAGGATCAATACAACTATTACCCAAGCGATAATCCGTTCTCCGATTTGATCCCGGACCTTCAGCTTCAGACCATCGGCCAGAACCGAACGCTGACCAATCTGGGATTGCGCGCGGATGTCTCTTACATCAAGGGGATTCACAATATCAAAGTGGGAGTGAATTATGAGGATACGCTCCTGACGGAAAGGGACAGCTTTGGAATCGTAGATCCGGCCCTTAACGCCGTATGCTTGAATCCCGATGGAAGCCCCAACACGAACCCGAGCATTACGAGCCCCGCGGGTTGCGGTGCCCTCCAACCCAATCCGAATTTCAATCCACTACTGGCCTGCTACGACTTAACGCGGACGTCGCCGCTGCCCGCTTCCGACGGTTGCCCGGGTTCCACTAGCGGCCTGTATGGCTTTTATGGCCACGCCGACATTCGCGAGTTCGCGGCGTTTTTCCAGGACGACATCACGATCCAAAACTGGACCTTCAACGCGGGATTCCGGTTCGACTATTACGACGGCATCACGCACGCGACGCAGCCCGAGCCGCGCCTGGGGATCGCGTACAAAATCAAACCGAGCAGCACCATCCTGCGCATCTCCTATGCGCGCACGCTGGAGACGCCGTTCAACGAAAACCTCGTGCTCTCAAGCGAGGGATGCGCGAACCCCGTGGTCAACGCGATCATGTCCACCACCGTGAGCCCCTGCGTGACCAACGTGCCGCTGAGTCCCGGATTCCGCAACGAGTTTCACGCGGGCCTGCAGCAGGCCTTCGGAAAATACTTCGTGCTGGACGGCGAGTACATCTGGAAGTACACGCACAACGCTTATGACTTCAGCGTGCTGGGCAATTCGCCCATCACTTTTCCGATCGAGTGGGCGCGTTCGAACATCCCCGGGTTTACCGTGCGCGGCAGCATGCCGAACTTTCACGGGCTCTCGGCGTATATTGTGATGTCGCATGTTGCGGCGCGGTTCTTCGAGCCGCAGGTCAGCGGAATCGGCGCCACGCCGACGGGCAGCGAAGTGTTTCGCATCGACCATGACGAGGTCTTCAACGAAACCACGCATCTGCAATATCAGCCCTGGAAAAATGGCCCATGGCTCGGATTCACCTGGCGCTACGATAGCGGGATGGTGGCCGGTGCGGTGCCGTGCGCGGGCGGGAATTGCGCCAACGGCCCGAACGGCAGCGACAGCGTTGTGGACGTTTCCGGACTCACGCCGGACCAGCAGTTCGAAGCCGGTCTATTTTGCGGGAGCGTGTATGCCACACCCACCACTCCCATCAGCCCGAACGGACTTTGCCCAGCGGCCGAGTACGGGTCACACTTGCTCAAGATTCCAGCGGCCGGCACCGAGAACGACGATCACAATCCGCCGCGTGTCGCGCCGCGCAGCACATTCGATCTCGCCCTGGGCGACGACAACCTGTTCCACAATGACAAGTACCGCTGGAGCGCCAAGGTGGAGGTGCTGAATCTGACGAACGAGTACGCACTCTACAATTTTCTATCGACGTTCAGCGGGACGCATTACCTGAGCCCGCGCACCATGACCGGAACCGTCGGCTTCCATTTCTAAGGATTCTCGGCGTACACCCGCTTCACCACGTTAGCCACTGGCCCCATGGTCGTCCAATCCGGATATTTCTTCTTGAATTCGGCCGTCACGATGGTCGCGGCTTCGGTGGCGGACTTACCCTCGCGTTTGAGCTCGAGTGAACGGCTTTGCAGATCGACGATAAACGCCCGCTCCTCACCGATCAGCGACCCGTCGCCGAGCACGCCGTGATCGGGAACGATGTGGCGTGGGTGGAGAGGTTCCAGTTGATCCAGAATCGCCAGCCAGTTTTTCACGCTGGCGTCGGCGCTCGGGATGTTGGGGACGATTTTGTCCTGTACGATGTCGCCGGGGATCAAAGTACTGTCGGGCTCGACGAAGATGATCTCGTCGCCCAGAGTATGCGCGGGGCCGAGCCACATCAGGCGCGCGGTGACGCCGCCGAGATCCAGCTTGACTTCCTTCGCGAACACGATATCGGGTGGCCGCAGCTTCACGTCCTGAAGCAACTCGCGGCTTTGGGCTGAAAAGCTCCGGAACATATTCATCATCTCGACGCCGTGCTTGTCCATCTCCTCCTGCTGGACGGCGGGCCGGATGATCACCGTGCGCGGGGGAAACGCCTGCTCGCCCATGGCGTGCTCGGGATGAAAATGCGTGGTGGTCAAATACAGCGCCGGAGCCTTAGCCAGTTTCTCGGCCTGCTTCACCACGATGGCGCCGTTCTTAGGGCCGAGGCCGGTGTCTACTACCAGCGTGGCCCGATCGCCCACCACGATTCCGATGTTGGGGAAGCCGACGATCGCGTAAACGTGATCCGACACACGAGTGACGGAGTTCTCCGGCAGGTTCATGGACTCCTGCGCGAGCGCGAGTGTTGACCCGAACCACAGAAGCGGAATGGCGATGGCGATTTTCCGGGACGGCATGAGCATCATGTTACTACGGCGGTCTGCGCTGTCGGCCAGAGCGCGAATTAGGGCTGCGGTGCGAGAAGGACGGCGGGGACGGTGGCGGGAGGCACGGGAGTGGCGGCTAGCTGGGGTGTGGGCGCGGTGAAATGCAGGATGAAGCGCTGCATCAGGATCTCCGAGGAACTCATGCCGAATGTCTTGGCCTCGTCAAGCGCTTGCTGGTTGGTCCAGCGATCATGCGCGATCCGGTAGCAGGCGATAGCGGTGCCGGTGCGGTCCGCCCCGCGGCGGCAATGGATGAAGACGGGCCAAGCCGAGTTATCGTTCATCAGCGAGAGCACGGTAGAGATCTGCTGGTCCACCGGCGCTTTGTAGCCGCTCCAGGCCAGGCGCACGTAGTGCATGCCGGCTCCTTCCACAACGCCGCGCTCCGACTTTTCGCCCCGCAGATCGATCACGGTCTTGATGCCCAGCTTCGCCAGGGCGGCAAACCCCTGCTTGTTCGGTTGCGCGCCGCGATAGACGTGCTCGTTGACTTGGTGGAAATTGTGGACGCCGGGGACTTCGGGCCCTGGAACCTTCGGAGAAGATGCAGCTTGCAGGCCAGCCGCACTCAGCGCTAAGGCTAAGATACCGGGAAGTAAGCGCTGGTAAGACGTGGCGCGGGGCATTGCTCGATTGTACTCCTCCAGACGTATCTCCCAGCCCTCCGGTTTCGGAGGAGTGGGCCCTGAAGGATTTGAACCTTCGACCAACGGATTATGAGTCCGCTGCTCTAACCGGCTGAGCTAAGGGCCCGGCTGCGTGCTACTTCTCGATTATAGGGTTTTGGCCCCGCGTGTTCGAGCCGGCTCATGGTCTAGCGTGATTTGGGCGATAGGATCAATGAGCGGGTGATGGCAGGCTCCCTCCGAGGCCTGCTTTAGGGAAAGGGCCTTTGTGATTATCGATGTGAACGCTGCAGTCGCCGAACTGGTTCCGGGTTATCTCGAGCGGCGCGAAGCCGAAATTCGCGTCCTGGAAGACGCCCTCGGGGCGGGCGATCTCGCGGTAATTCAGCGCATCGCGCACAACCTGAAGGGCACCGGCGCTGGGTACGGCTTCCCCGCCATCACCGCTATCGGCCGGGCCATGGAGGCAGCGGCGAAAACCGGTGACCGGGGCGAGATCCACACGCGGTTGTCGGAGTTGACCGATCTGCTCGGGACACTCAAGAACTCTTGCGTGTCAGGCGCGCGCCCTTAAACTCCGTTTCCGGAAGAGAGCTTCTTTTCTCGGCAAAAAATCTCGCGCATGTTGCGCTGATCGCGGCCGATATGGATAGCAGATCAGCCTTCCATGCATCGAGCCGCTTCCCGGAGCCACGATCCGCACGATAACGGCGCAACGAAACCCACACCGCTGCGCGCGTTGCTCTATGAGGACTGCGCGGAGGATATCGAACTCATCCTGCGGTCGTTGAAGGCGGGCGGTTTCCAAGTAGTACCCGATATCGCCGTCACGCTAGAGGAGGTGATCGAGCGCGCGCGCTCGGTCCATTATGACGTGATCCTGTCCGACTATCGCATGCCGCGAGCCAGCGGGATGGAATGCTTACGCGCTCTTCAGGAGCAGGGGATGGATGTTCCGTTCATTCTGGTCACCGGCTCGCTCGGCGAGGAGAAGGCGGTCGAATGCCTGAAGGAAGGCGTGACGGACTATGTTCTCAAGGACCGCCTGGCCCGCCTGCCGGTGGCGGTCCGCAGAGCGCGCGCTGAGACGTGGTTGAAAGCTCAACAGGCGCAGGCCGAGGAAGCGCTGCGGCAATCGGAAGCAAGCTACCGTTCGTTGATTGAAAACGCGCCGTGCGGCATTCTGCGGCTGGACGCACAGAGCGGGCGGCTTCTGGAGGCAAACCAGGCTTTGTCGGAGATGCTGGGCTACACGACGCCAGACGATCTGCTGCTCGGCCGTGCGAACAGCGGTGTCACGTTGGAGCCGGAACTCCTCACTCGGCTGCTGGAGGGCGCTTCCAGGGGCCGCCCGCGTGTAGCGTGCGAAGTGCAGTGGCCGGACAGTAGCGGGAATCCAGTCAGCGTGGAGCTGAAGGGCCGCGTGCTGCGCGATGAAGACGGCGCGCCCCATTGCGTGGAAATGATCGCCGAAAATGTGACGTTGTGGCGGCTGGCGCAAAACAGAATCACGCAGTTGAACCGTCTGTATTCGGTGCTGAGTCACGCCGGCCAGGCCATCGTGCATATCCGCGATCGCCAAGAATTGTTCCGCGAGATCTGCCGGATTGTGGTGGAAGAAGGCGGGTTCCGGATGGCCTGGGTGGGTGCGGTCCCAGCGAATTCGCCCCGCGTCACGCCCATCGCCTGTTGGGGCGAAGGCGAAGCATATCTTCAGGGCATTCACATTACCACCACGCCGGAAGCGGCTGGTAACGGTCCGGTGGGCGCCGCGATCCGCGAGAGCCGGCGCGTGATTTCGAACGACATCCTCTCCGATCCCGATTTCGCCCCGTGGCGCGACCGGGCGATCGAAGGGAATTACCGCTCCGCGGCCGCCTTCCCCATCACTGCCGGCGCAGGTACCATCGGCGCGCTCGCCATCTACGCTTCCCAGGCCGAGTTCTTCGACCCCGAAAATGTCGCGTTGCTCGACGAGCTGGCGGCCAATCTCAGTTTCGCCTGCGAAAGCATCGCAATCGAGCAGGCGCACGAGCGCGCGGTGGACGAATTGAACCAGTTTTTCGCTCTGCCGCTCAATCTGCTCTGCATTTTCGATCTCGACAATTACATCTACCGGTTGAATCCGGCCTGGGAACAGGTGCTCGGTTTCAGCGGCCGGGAATTATGCGGCAAGCCCTGGGTGGAGTTTGTTCATCCCGAAGACCGGCCCCAGGCTATCACCGCGGCGGCCGGGTTCGCCCTCGGAAAGCCGGTGCACCGGCTGGAACTCCGGTTTCTGACTAAGCACGGCGATTGCCGCTGGCTGCTGTTCAGCGGGACTCCCTCTCTTAGCCATGGCCTGGTGTTCGCCGCCGCGAGCGACATCACGGAACGCAAACAGCTCGAGGAACAACTGCGCAGCCAAAACCTCGCGCTGGAGGAGCAAAACCGCCAACTGCAGGAGGCCAGCCGGATGAAGAGCGAGTTTCTGGCCAACATGTCCCATGAACTGCGTTCGCCCTTGAACGGAATCATCGGATTCACCGAGCTGCTTCACGACGGGAAACTCGGCGCGCTTGAGGGAGGGATGAAAGACTACCTGGGACGCATTCTGAAAAGCTCCCACCACCTGCTGCAACTGATCAACGGCGTGCTGGATTTGAGCAAGATCGAGGCCGGACGCCTGGAGCTGTACCCCGAGCCGGTGGAGCTCGCCGGTCTGATCAGGGAAGTGGTGGCGGTCCAAAGCGCTTTGGCCGCTCAAAAGAAAATTCGCATTTCCACGGAGCTGGATGCCCAGGCGGATTGCGCCGTGACCGACGTCTCGCGTTTCAAGCAAATTCTGTACAACTACCTCTCGAATGCTCTGAAATTCACCGGCGAGGGCGGCCGCGTGATGGTCCGGCTGCAAAAAGAGAACGGGCATGAGTTCCGGCTGGAGGTTTCCGATACCGGTATCGGAATTGCGCCCGAGGACATCCCGCGGCTGTTCACCGAGTTTCAACAGCTCGACTCCAGCGCCTCCAAACACTACCAGGGAACCGGGCTGGGCCTGGCTTTAACCAAACACATCGTAGAGGCGCAAGGCGGACGCGTTGGAGTTCGAAGCGTCGCTGGCGAAGGGAGCACTTTTTTTGCGGTGCTTCCTCAAAACGGTCAGGCCGCCGCTTTGGACACAGACGGCGCCGCAGCCCGCGAAAAGGAGAGTGTGACATGAGTGCGGAAGCGATTCTGATTGTGGACGACAATCCCGACAACGTGGATCTGGCGC
>JASIGB010000492.1:0-13328 GCA_030045355.1 Bryobacteraceae bacterium | reverse complement strand
TTGACCGTGATCCGGCCTGCCGATGCGAACGAAACCGCCGAAGCGTGGGCGGTCGCGATCCAGCGCAATGATGCGCCCACCGTCATGGTCCTGACGCGCCAAGCCGTGCCGCATCTCGATCGCAGCGGCGCGAAAGATCCGGGCGTTGCCCGAGGCGCGTATATTCTCGCGGACTCGAGTGGCGCGCCGGACGTGATCCTGATCGGCACCGGCTCCGAGGTCCAGTGGTGCGTGGAGGCGCGGAAAAAGCTGGAACAATACGCCCTGAAAGCACGCGTGGTCAGCATGCCGAGCTGGGATCTGTTCGCCGCACAACCGGAATCGTATCGCGAGTCCGTTTTGCCGAAAACGATCAAAGCGCGCGTGACCATCGAGGCCGCGTCGCCGCTGGGCTGGCATCGCTGGGCGGGCGATGAAGGCGTGGTGATTGGAGTGGAACGTTTCGGCGCTTCCGCGCCCGGCGAAGAGGTGATGCAGCACCTGGGCATTACGGCCGAACACGTCACGAGCGCGGCGTTGCGCCTGCTCGGCCGCAAAGCCGAAGCGGACGCGACTTTAGTGTCTGTTTAAGGACGCCCGCCCAGGCGTTCCTTGCCTAAGGCCGCTCGGTACAGGGTGTCGATCTAGATCGGTGGATCGCGCGGCAACACAAACCCCAAAGCCCAAACCACTAAAGCATTGTTTTAATCAAGTCGATAGCAGAACGTGTCCGCAGTACCAGCCGAAACGTTAACTCCTGTAGTGTCTTTTGGAAGCATGTCCTGGCCGAGACGAATTTCAGGCGGGTTGGCTGTTCTCATCATTCTATTGGGGTGCACTGCTCTGGCCGGATGGGCGCTGGCCAGCCCATTGCTCACCGAATTGTGGGCCTCTCTGCCGCCAACGAAGCCCACGACGGCGGCCGGTCTCGTCGCGGCCGGGATCGCCCTGCTGGCGCTGGTATTCGCCTATCCGCATTGGACCATCTTTTCGTCAGGAATCCTGGCGAGGTCGCCGTTTCTCGGCATGACCGGGGTGCTGATCGCGGCCGTCGGCGCGGTATGCGGCATCGGTACGCTGTGGGGTGGCGTCGACACATTTGTATTCGGAACTCTGGACCGAGTCGCGCTTCCCACCGGTGTCGGTTTGCTGCTTCTCGGGGCCGGTCTCATGGCCCTGGCTTTAGATTTGATTGAACCGGGCTGGAACGAATTGTGGGCGCCGTTCGGCGCCGGGCTTTTCGTTGCCACGGTAAGGTTCGGCCTTTTGCAGACCTTCTCCGCCCGGAAGCAGACATCTTTGTCGTGGGCGGTTACGATTGCTGGGGCACTCTTTGGAGCCGTGGTGTTTAGTGTCTTCGTCCATCTAGCGCTGCAGGCCCACCTGCAACGGCGCGCGCTCAGAGCCATGAATCGCAGGCTGGAAGATGAAATGGTGGAGCGCAAACGCGCGGAAGAAGCGGCGCAGGCGGCCAATCGAGCCAAGAGCGAGTTCCTCGCGAACATGAGCCATGAGATTCGGACGCCGATGAACGGCATTCTCGGATTGCTCGAACTGACGCTGGAGAGCACGCTCGACGCCGAGCAGCGTGACTATCTGGAAACCGTCCGGGAGTCGGCGAATGGGTTGATGACCGTGATCAACGACATCCTTGATTTTTCGAAAATCGAGGCCGGAAAGCTGGCTCTGGAGACCGTGAATTTCTCGCTGCGGGACAGCCTGGCCCACATGTTGAAACCTCTGGCGGTTCGCGCGGAACAGAAAGGCTTATACCTGGAGTGGAGCGCCGGTTCGGACGTGCCCGATTCCGTTGCGGGCGATCCGGTCCGGCTGCGGCAGATTATTGTGAACCTCGTGGGGAACGCCATCAAATTCACCAGCACGGGCGGCATCAGCGTGCGGGTTGAAAACGAATCCGTGGCGTCCGGTCACAGCGCCGTTCGGTTCCGGGTGAAGGACACCGGGATCGGCATTCCCGCCGAGAGGCAGCAGGAAATTTTCCGCTCGTTCACCCAAGCCGATAATTCCATCACGCGCAAATACGGCGGCACGGGGCTGGGACTTACCATTTCACACCGGTTGGCCGAGATGCTCGGTGGACGGATGTGGGTGGACAGTGCGCCAGGGGTGGGCAGTTCCTTCTATTTCACGGTACGCTTGGGTGTTCCGCGAGAGCCAGCCGGCGAGGCCGCCGCGCTGACCAGGGCCTCCTCCTCGTCGGTTTAGCGGCACTCGAGCAGAGTCACCGCACTGGCGTCTGTTTCTTTGCTTTCGCGCGAAGCACTTGCCGGAACTGCCCGCGGCGGGGAGACGCGGCCGAGCCGTACTCTGGCGGTGATGAATCCCCAATTACTTCCTCAAGTAGCCGAAACACTGCGCAATGCGCACCATCATCATCTCGGCATCACGGCGCGGCCGCCCCGGCCGGCCAACGCTCCTCCCGCCGTCCGCCTGGAGCGGCCGGATATTCACGCCTTCAGCCGCGCAATGGATCGTGCCAAAGCGCAGTGGCCCGCCAGCGATCTCTGCCTGATTGGTTCTTACGGCGCCGTGGGGCCGACCAACATCGACGATCCCACTGACACCCTGCCCGATGGATTCCTCCAATTTCTGGATCCGGAAGTGCTGTTGCACATTCCGGTCGGCGATCCGGAAGACCAGGGCGACCAAATCGACTGACGCAGCTACACCGCCCGGCGCGCCATGTCACTATAGTTGTGTCTATGACGCCATCCCATCCCGCGCCGAAGTTTCAGTTACTCAACACCAACGACTATCGCGAGAGCTACGCCAACAGCGTGCAGATCCGCGTGAATCTTTGGGACTTTTTCCTGATGTTCGGCACCGTAAACCAGACGTCTCCCGATTCGGTCACCATCAACAATTTTCAGGGCGTGTACTTGAGCCCGCAGCAGGCCAAGGCCTTGCTGAACGTCCTCACACAAAACCTCTCGCAGTACGAAGCGACGTTCGGCGAGATCAAACTGGAGCCGCAGGCGGGCAATACCGGGGCGATTCAGTGAACGCCGGCAGGGCGGTTCAATGAAGACCGGCACGATCCGGTAAAAAGATGCAGGCGGCCCGGCCACCAACGCGCGAGCAGTCCGGTGCTTCGCCCGGTGGCGCCCCGCATTCCTTCGGCATTGGGACGCTCCTCATTCCGGCCGCTCTGGCGGCGATTGTTTTTCTCGCGCATTTTCCGTACTTCGGGCTGCCGTATTTCTGGGATGAACTCGGCCAGTTCGTCCCCGCGGCTCTCGACATTCTGCGCGACGACGCCTGGATCCCGCACTCCACCGTGCCCAATTCGCACCCGCCCGCGGTGATGGCCTATCTGGCGCTGGTATGGCGCATCGCCGGCTATTCCATCGTCGCGACGCGCCTGTCCATGTTGGCGCTCGCCTCGGCCGGCGCGATCCTCACGCTGATCCTCGGACGCGAGCTCTCGGGGAGCCGCGCGGCGATTCTGGGCACTGTGTTCTTGCTGCTCGACCCCTTGTCTTACACGCAATCCATGCTGGCGCAGCTCGACATGCCGGCCATGGTCTTCACTTCGCTCGCCCTGCTCTTGTTTTTGAAGGATCGCCACCTGGCGGCGGCCGCGGCCGCTACGGTGCTGGTGCTGGCCAAGGAAACCGGCGCGATCCTGCCGTTGATCTTCATCGTGGTTCTATATCGCGATCCGGCGCGCAGGCGATACGCGTTGTATTACGCGGCGCCCTTCGCCGCGCTCGCCATTTGGTTTTTTGCGCTCTGGCACACTACCGGGCATCTGTTCGGCGATCCCGGTTATACGCATTACAATATTGCCTACGCGCTGAATCCCGTGCGCGCCTCCGTCACCATCCTGCGCCGTCTTTATTATCTGTTCGTCGCCAATTTGCGTTGGGTGGGAACGGCCGCGATCATCGTCGCCTGGTGGCGCCGCCACCTTTACGCCACGCGTGGCTGGAGGATCGTCTGGTGTTTTGTTGCGGCGCATGTCCTGCTGGTGAGTCTGCTGGGCGGTGCGGCGCTCGAACGCTATTTGCTGCCCGTTCTGCCGCTCGTATACATCGCGGTGGGCGCAGCGCTCGAATCGCTGCGGCCCGGCTGGCGCTACGCGGGGATGGCGGCGCTCGCCGCGGGACTGCTCAGCGGGCTGTTCGTCAATCCGCCCTTTCCGTTTCCTTACGAAAACAATCTGGCGCTCGTGGATTTCGTCGAGCTCCATCGTGCCGCCGCGCGTTTCCTCGAGCAAGCTTATCCCGCCAAGACGATCTTCACCGCGTGGCCGCTGACGGAGGCGCTGCGAAATCCGGCGTTCGGTTACGTCGGCCGCCCGCTGAAGGTGGAGGAAACCTCCGACCTCCGGGTTTCCACTTTGGACGCCCTTCGCGCGCCGTCACTTGACGTTCTGGTTCTTTATTCGCGCACTTGGGAGCCGGACTGGGGCGTCCTTAAATGGCCGGCGGTTCGCGAATTCTTGAGCCGCTACTACGAATATGAACGCCAGATGACGCCCGCAGAAGTCCAGCGCCGCTTCGGCCTGTCACCGGTCCGGCGCTGGAGCCGGCGCGGGCAGTGGATCCAAGTATTCGCACGGTGAAGGCCGCACGCTTTACTTTTCTTTACGACTGGGCTCTACGTTTTTCGTTCTTGGCGCCCGGCTGCGAGCCGGTGGGCTTTTTGGGAGGGGTCTGTTGTTTGCGCAGCAGCCGGTTCACGGCCCGGATCAACTGCGATACTTCGTTGGCGCTCTTCTGGAGCACAATGTCGGCGCCGGTGGACGCTTCATCCAGACCGAGCGTATCGGCGAAGCCGGAAATCAAGATCACGGCCATGGAAGGGTGCAGCTTGCGGAGCCGGTCGATCAACTCGATGCCGTTCATCTTGGGCATCTTGTAATCGGTCACCACGACGTCGAAGACATGTTTGCCGCACAACTCCAGCGCTTCTGCCGCCGTGCCGGAGGTGTGCACGCGGTGCCCCAGTTCTTCGAGCACGCTGCGGCGCGCCGCGAGTCCCAAACAATTGTCGTCCACTAAGAGAATCCGCCCGGAGGGATGCGAAGAAGGTGAGTTGGCCATCGAGACCCATCGAACGTAACAAAGCTGTCATCGCACTGTCAATGAATTTCTATCGGCTTGCAAATTCTTGAGATCGAGTGCTTGACTTCGCGCGTGGCGAGTCAGCTATTCCACCGGCCGCGGCGCCGTATAACCGTCTTTGGCGACGATTGTGTATTTCACCGGCTTGCCTTTTTCCGTGATGCGCATTTGATCGCCGGTGGTCGGATCCACTAACTCGACTTTGATCTTGCGGAACTTGCCATCTTTGGCCTGATTGGAGGGCCGATAGGTGATGGTATATTGGTTCCGCAGATAGAGGTTAATGCTTTGGAAGATGCCCGGGTACTCCTGAAGAAAGCGCGGGAAAAACGCTTGGCCACCGGTTTCCGCCGCCATGGTCTTCATTTCGTTATCGGCCTGCAGAAAGTCCATATACTGGCTGCTGCTCATATAAGGCTCAGCCTGGATGCGCAGCGCTTGCAGTAAACTGAACGCGTAAATCGGTACGCCCGCTTCCTGGATCGCTTTGCGCGCTTTATCCCAGGTCAGTTTGCTGAGTGTGTCGCGGCCCGAAGCGATCAGCAGGATGGCCTTGCGCCCGGGAATGTTCGCCATGCGCTGTTCGGTGTCCACTACCGCATCGAACATGCTGGACTCGGAAAATCCGGGGATGCGCAGCCGCTGCAACTCGTACTGCAGCTTGTTTTGATCGTTGGTGAAATCGCACAGAATCTCCGGACGCAGATCGTACGCCACCACGGCCACGTAATCCTGCGGCCGAAGGGTCTGCACGAAACCGTAAGTAGCGGCGAGCGTTTGATACCAACCCGAGGACCAATATTGTTGGAACTGCGCGTTGAATTCCACCACCAGGGCGATGGTCATCGGCGCGTCGCTATTCATGTTGAACGTGGCGATCTGCTGCGGAACGTTGTCTTCGAGCACCCGGAAGTTGGTTTTCGGGATTCCGGGAAGGAATTGGCCTTTGTTATCGAGCACCGCCACGTCCAAATCCACCGTCGTCACGTCGCTGCTGAACGTGGGTGCGTCCGCCGGTAAATCCTTCCCCTTGCGGCTGTACTTGGAGGGGATTCTCGGCTCGTCGGAGGAGTCGTCGTTCGCTGCCGGCGCGTTGTTGGAGTCAGCGGCGGGAGGTGGAGCTGGCGCGGGCGCGGCGGAATCGGTCGTCGATGTGTCGGTGGTGGAAGTATCCGGCGGGGGTGAGTCGTAGGTGGGGGTTTTCTTTCGCGGCTTGGCCACCGTCTCCGAAGAATCCGACCCGGGGTCCTGTTGAGCGCGCGCCACACGAAACGAAAGTGCGCCAAACGCGAGCAATGCGGCGGCAGCAATACCGGCCTTCAAGTATTTCATACGTTCACCGCTTCGAGCTGATTCGAACCGGGCAGCTTGCCGCGAAGTGCGAGCGCACCGCCCATGCAGTCCATTTTAAACCTTCAGTTGACGTTGGGTCCGCGGCCGCGCCCCTGCTTACGAAGGTATACCTGAAATTTCTTCTTCGCGCGACGCAGTTTCCAGTCGGTATACTGCCGGCGGATGGGCCCCACGGGATCGAACTGAATGTGCGGTGTCTTCAAATAGAGATAGCCGAAAAGCAGGCCGCCCAAGTGAGCGAAATTGCTGACACCGTTATTGACGCCGAACGAACTCAGGAACGCGACCGCGCCGATGATCATGACGAAATACTTCACCTTAATCGGAATCAAAAATCCCCACAGGATTTCGCGATCCGCGAACAAGATCGCGTAGACCATGAGGATTCCGAAGATGGCGCCGGAGCTGCCGATGGTGGGAATGTTCGGATTGCCCCAGGGCAAAAGATAATTCGCGATGATTACGCAGATGCCAGCCCCGATCGCGCAGAAGAAGTAGAACTGCACGAAGCGGCGAGTTCCCCAGATGCGTTCGATGTCGGCGCCGAACATCCATAGCGCGAGCATGTTCCAGATAATGTGGCCGAAGCCGCCGTGCAAAAAGGCGTAGGTGACAAGCTGCCAAATGGAAAAATACTTGACAACGTCCACCGGGGTGAGCGCCAGATAGGCCAGTGGCCGGTCCAGGCGCAGAAGCCCGGCAAAGTAGCCGATCACGAAGATGGCGACATTGCTGATCAGCAGCCATTTGACGCCTCGCGGAAACCCCGGAATGTAGAATGCGCCGATGGATCGCGTTCTGCTGCGGTAGGACATGTAACTGAAGACCCGCCTAAAACTCAGAATATCAGAACGGGAGTTAGTTTTCCTCGGAAAACTTGCTCGCGCGCGAGCCCCACGCAATGAGGGTGGAAGAGAGCATCTTCAGCGCGATGGACAAGGCAATCCACACTTGCCAATGGGAGAAAAAACCATCTGCAATGAGGAATGCACCGGCCCATCCGAGGTCCGCGCACACGCGCCACACTCCCATCACGAATGCGACGACTGCCGCGGGTGTGAGCAGCGCGATGAGGGTGTTCGCCAGTTGACGGCTGAAGATTTTTGCAACCGGGACCAGCAGCGTCGCGGATCGAAACTGGGACTTTATAGTGCGCTCTGAAGTATTTGCAACGGCGCCGGATGGAGCCGACACCGCCGGTTGGGGCGTCAGTTGAACCTTGAAGCCTGCCATGTCGAAACGTGCCATGTCCTGCGGGACCTCTACTCCCAACCGATGCACGAGTCCTTCCAAAGTTTCTAGGAATCCGCCCCGAGCGTGGGTGCGAGGCGATCACGGGTTAGGCTGTGGAGCTCTGTTCCCGCGGTATTCACACTGCACTCAGACGATGCAGCCGGTGTGGCGCCCTGCCACAGGCGTGCAGTACTTCGGCCGGCGACGGAACTGACTGAACCGGTTAGTAACCGGAGTTGGCCAGCTCTTGTTCGGGTTCGTCTACCGAATCCGGAAGCATCAGGTGTGATTTTCCGTACCGATTGAGCAGCGTGGCCGCGAATTGGAGAGACCCTGCAAGCGTCATCCAGACTTGCCAGTGAGAAAAAAGGCCGCTTGCGATGGGGAATTGCGCGGTAGCCTTCAAATCCGCTGCGATGCGCCAAAGCGCGAGCACACAAGCCATTACGGCGGCCGGCGTGAGCAGGGACGCCAAGGCCAAGGCGACATGCTGATTCTTGCGCTGCTTCTGCCGCACCTTGGTGCCGGAACTTAGTCGTATCCTGACAACCATTCGATTAGGATCTCAGTCTAGCAATTCCCACTCCACAGATATCGTCCGGCAAATAGATTACCTTATGAGCATGCTGAAAGTAGGTTTGATCGGTACCGGTTTTATGGGCAAGGTGCACGCGGAAAACCTGCGCCGGCTCGGTACTGTCGAAATTGCGGCGCTCGCTGGTTCCAACGCTGAACGCGCGCACGAGTTCGGCAAGAGTATCGGAGTCAATCGGACCACGGGAAATTTTGAGGAGTTGCTCGAAGATTCCTCCATTGATGCGATCCATGTGTTGACCCCCAACGCGCTGCACTATCCGATGTGCCGCGCAGGTCTCCAAGCAGGCAAACATGTTTTATGTGAAAAGCCGTTCACGGTTTCCGTAGGCCAAGCTCGCGAATTGGTTCACCTGGCATCTCGCGCCGGGCTCGCTAATTGCATTCAGCACAACTTGCGTTATTACCCGGCGGTTCAGCAGATGCGCCGTATGATCGAAGCCGGAGATTTGGGTGAGATCCTGATCGTCCAGGGCACGTACTCGCAGGATTGGCTGCTTTATGACACGGATTGGAACTGGCGCGTGGACGCGAAGGACAACGGTGCATTGCGGGCGATGGGCGACATCGGGTCGCACTGGATGGATGCGATCGAGCATGTGACTGGCATCGCGATCACGGAAGTTTGCGCCGATCTAGCGACCTTTCACTCGACGCGGCGCAGACCGAAAGGATCGGTGGAGACTTTCGCGGGCAAGCGCCTCAATCCCGGCGATTACGAGGACGTCGCGATCGACACGGAGGATTTCGGAGCGGTGCTGTTGCGGTTCGGCGCTCGGGCGCGCGGCGCGTTCACGGTGAGCCAAATGTCGGCGGGGTGCAAAAACAGGTTCGTCATCGAAATTTACGGGACGAAGGCGGGTGTGTCGTGGAACCAGGAGCGGCCGGACGAATTGTGGATTGGCGAACGCAACACACCGAATCGCATCATTATCAAAGATCCCGCGCTGCTCTATCCTCAAGCCGCGGCCTACGCCGATCTACCGGGCGGGCACAGCGAAGGATACGATGATACGCACAAGCAGGTGTTCAAGCGGTTCTACGCGCGCGTGGCCGATCCAGCGGCGCCGGTGGAATATCCAACTTTTGCAGCCGGTTTGCGAGGGATGCAGTTGCTCGAGAAGATCGCCGAAAGCGCGAAGAAGGGAGCTTGGGTAAGTCTTTGAGTCACACCGCCGAGGAATATTTAGCCCTGGAGCGCACTGCGGGCACAGCGAGTACTACGACGGCGAGATTATCGCGATGTCGGGCGGAAGCGCAGGGCATTCGACCCTTCAGATCAATCTCGCCGTCGCAGGTCGGAACGCGCTCCGAGGAGGCCGCTGCCGGGCCTTCCGCAGACCTCCAGGTTCGGGTTTCGTCTCTGACGTATACATATCCTGAACTCTCTCTCGTTTGCGGCAAACCCATCCTGGCTGACGAGCGCCAGGATGTCCTGCTGAACCCCACAGTCATCTTCGAAGTGCTGTCGCCTTCAACCGCTGTATATGATCGCGGCATAAAGCTGCAACATCTGGGCATTTCGCGATTATCAGGGCCGCCGGCGAGAATCTGCGGATCGAATGATCGGAGTTTCGCTTGCATCGAATTTCAGCCGGCGTGAGACGCATCCGGCGCGACGGCTCGCTCATGCCAGATCCTAGTACTTTTGACTAACTCGCCCCTGGACACTACAAAGGTCTAGGGCATTTTTCTTTCGCCAGAATTGCCTCAAGCCCCGTACTTCGATTGGCCTTAGTCCTAAGCGGCGCGCATTATTCCTTTATAAATCAACAAGAAATGAGTTTACTAGAGCGGCATATTTCCCTAGTACCATGGTCCCTATTCCGTATTGACCCGTCGCCAAACTCTGGGTAATAGTAATACTGGTACCTGGAAGGAGGACCGGTTAATGAAGAAAATGCTTCTACTAACCCTCTCTATCTTCGTGGCCACAGCGGTTTCGGCGAGCGCCAGCAGCTGCCCGTCCGCGCCCTTGTCCACTTACGATGTGTTAGGGTTCAGTTGCTCGCTGGGCGACTTGACGTTCAGCGATTTCGTTTATACTCCAGTCGGTGTCGGGAAAGGCGTAGTCGTGCCGTCCGACACTAGCATCGACGTAACGCCCGTGACTATTAGCAATATAGACTTGGGATTGGACTTCGCAGCTACCTCCCCCTGGACGGTGGGCTCTGGGCAACTAGACCTGTCAACCTTGACTTTCGACGTTACCACGTCGAATCCGATCGGTCTCACCGATATCTATCTTGCTGCGGCGGGAGGTTTTACTGGCACTGGTTCTGCCAGCGTGACAGAGGACACGAGCTCTGGGGGTGTGTTTACGGAGTACTCGTCCGGAAGCATCGTACCTAATGCCTCAACAACTTTCGCTCCGGTGGGGTCCTTGAGCGTCTTGAACGGGATCAACCTGGTTGGTGGAAACGCTGGGAGCAGCGCCGAGGTCGGCAGTTTCCTCAATCTGTTTTCCGAAGCGCCTATCTCGACGGTGCCCGAACCGTCTCTCAGCCTGCTGTGCCTGTGTGCGCTCGGGTTAGTGCCCGTAGTGCGACGCAAATTCATCCATTGATCCGTGTTTCGCGGTGAATTGATCGTGTAGTGGCGCTTGTTGAGCTCGTGAATCGCCGGAGATCCGGTTCCCCGTCCGAATAGAGATCGGCATCCCGGCGAAGAGGTACCTTCGCGGCGCGAAGCAGGCCCACTACCGGTCACCGGCTACGTCCGCCGGTTGAGCAGATTTTTCCAAAAAATTCTGGAGATTGGCCCGGAGATCGGACCCGGAGATGAAACGATGACACGAGTAGTGTGCCTATGCATATTGGTTGTCTCGCTGCTGGCGTGGTGCGGGTGCAGCGCATCGAAGCAGTCGTTGGTGGCCAAGGGGAACCAGCTATACGCGACTGCAAAGTACGAAGAGGCGGAGCTGAATTACCGCGCAGCGATCCAAAAGGACCCGGTGTACGGCGAGGCTTATCTGGGTCTGGCGCTTACCTCGGTAAAGCTCAACCAGGCCCGGACTGCGTTTTCCGCCTCGGTGCGGGCCGCGCAACTGCTGCCCAGGAACATCGAAGCCCAACGAAACCTCGCCGAAGTTTGCCTCAGCCTGTATCTGGCCGATGCCAGCCATCCGCAATTGCTGTACAACCAGATCGACAAAGCCGCCGGCGAATTTATCGCAAAAGATCCCCATTCCTACGAAGGCTGGATGCTGAGGGGCTACCTGGCCTCGACCGATCGCAAGCCGAAAGAAGCCATCGCCGATTTCCGCCAGGCGCTCGCCAAGAACTCATCGAACGACGGCGTGGTGACCGAACTCGCGCATCTGCTGATCCAGGATGGCGAGGTTGCCGAAGGCGAGCGGCTCGCCATGAATTTGATCGGCAAGAAGACCGCCTACGGTCCTGCCTACGATCTGATGTTTCGCTTCTATCGCGACGCCAATCAGCCGCGGATGGCCGAAGCGGTCCTGGAAGCGAAGGTGAACAACAACCCGAAGAACGCCACGTATGTTTTGGAGCTCGCCGCCTACTACCAAGGCGTCCAGAACTTCGCGGCCACGAGCGCGGCTCTCGAACGTCTACTCGGCGATCCCCAGGATTTCCGCCAAGCTCGACTGTGGATCGGCGATTTGTACTTAAGAGAACGCAATTATTCCGAGGCTATCCGGTATTACCAGCAAGGCGCGGACTCGAGCCGCGACGCCAAGACCAAGGTTACCTACGAGATCAGAAATGTTCTTGCGCTTGCCGCCCAGGGAAAGACCCCGGAGGCGCTCCGCCTGGCGGCTGAATCCCTGCGTGCGAATCCGAAGGACGCGGGACTACTGCGCGCGCACGCGGACCTTTTGCTGGCGCAAGGCGGCGCCGAAAACGCGGACCTCGCGGTGCGCGAATTCAAGACGCTGGCCGCGGCGAACCCCGCCGACGCCTCGCTGCGGATGCAGTTGGGGCGCGCGTTGAGGCTTCAGGGCGATTTGGAAGGCGCGCGGAACCAGTTCCTCGAAGCAGTTCGTGCGGGCCAGAGTGTCGCGGAGGCGCGCTACCAATTGGCGGAGATTGCTCTGCTGCAGCATCGTCCGCAGGAGGCCGTCCAGCAGGCTCAGGAAATCCTGAACAAACAACCCAAGGATCGCCAGGCGCGGCTTCTGTACAGCAACGCCCTGATCGCCGCGGGCGACGTCGAAACCGCGCGCGCGATGCTGAATGAGCTGAGCAAGGATTACCCGCGCGATCCCGAGGTCGCGGCACAGTTGGGACTTGCGGCGGTGGCCGAAAAGAATTTCCCGCAAGCCATTGCGATCTTCGAGGAGCATCGTTCCGGAGCCAATCCGCGCACGATCGCGGCGCTGGCGAGTGCATACCTCCACGAAAAACAGTTCGACCAGGCACGCGCGGTGCTGACCGATGCACTGCACAAGTGGCCCGATTCCCCGGAACTGCTGGAACATCTCGGCGACACCGAGGCGCTTTCCGGACACTATGATCTGGCGCTGGCCGGCTATCAGAAGGCGCTCGGGAGAGATTCGAAATCCATCGATCTTCGCCGGCGGATCGCCGACGTTTACGAGCTTCAGGGCCAGCTAAGCCTCGCGATTCCGTATTATGAAGAGGCGCATCGATTGGCGCCGGCCGACGCGGGCGCTGCCGTCAGCCTGGCGGACGCCCTGTCGCGGGCCGGAAGGCTCGCGGAAGCGAGATCGCTTTACGAAAGCGTGGCTCAAGCGCATCCTGACAACGCTCCCGCCTTAAACAACGCAGCCTTCTTTCTGGCCGACACCGGCGGCGACTTGGATGAAGCGTTGCGCCTGGCCAAGAACGCGCTGGCGAAAATTCCCGGCCAGCCGAGCTTCTCCGATACCGTCGGTTACATCTACCTCAAGAAGGGGCTGCTCGACAGTGCGATCCAATCGTTCAGCACGCTCGCGCGCAGGTATCCCGCGTCGGCGAGTTTTCGCTACCACCTAGGATTGGCGTTGCTCGAAAAGGGCGAGAAGGCCGGTGCGCGCAAGGAACTGGAAGCCGCGCTCGCCAACCATCCTTCCACTCAGGAAACCACGCGCATCCGCGAGCTGTTGCATGAGAT
>JASIGB010000491.1:0-7872 GCA_030045355.1 Bryobacteraceae bacterium | reverse complement strand
GATGTTTCCGGCTTCGACGATCGCGACTTCGGAAAGCTGCTGGTCGTGCATGTCGCAGACGAATGCGAGATAGCCTTCGTGGCCGGGCATTTTGGACGGAATGTGGACGTGCTCCTGCACCGTGACCGTGGGGCCGAGCGAGAGCGTAGTACATTTGCCGGTCTTCACTTCCATCCGCACGATGGTGTTGAAACCCGCGCCGACGGGGCCGGCGATGGTCGGCGGACCATTTTGGGGGTCGAATGTTTGGTAGTAGCCGATGTCGAAATCGCTCATCTGGTCCTTGAGCGCGGTGCGCGGCATATCGCCGGAAGGGCCGATGACGGTCTCTTCCCAGGTGTCGCCGGGCTTGGATAGATCGAAGGTCCAGCGCACGAAACCGATGCGGACCTGATCCGGCCGCAGGTTGATGCCGGAGGCTTTCTGCATGAACGGGAACGGCGGCACTTTGCTCACGCCGAAATACATGTGCACGCGATTGCCTTCGCTATAGGCGTTCATGAAGTGGAACGACGATCGCGCGGGACCGCGGAACCAGCGCATGTGCTTGGCGTGGGCGTCGCGCGGGAGGATGCCGACGTAGGATTCCTTGTCCTGCTCGAAGACCCAGTGATGGCCGCCGGCCTTCAGGCGATTGAGATCGGCGGTGATGGGGAACACGGGAAAGACAACGTGCTCGCGCGTGACCGCGAAATCGTGCATGAGCGCGACATAGGGCGCTTCGAACCATTCTTCGCGGACCAGGTTGCCTCCTTTGTCCGCGACGCAAAACGCCACGTCTTTGGTCACCAGGCCGCCGGCTTCGTAGCCGAAAAAGTAGAGATCGCCGGTGTCGGGCGCCAGGCGCGTGTGCGCGGTCATGGTTTGGCTTTTGAGTTTGCCGTCGTAATCGAACTCGCCGATCGTTTCGAGCGTGTGCGGGTCGAGCTCCATGGCGTGGCTGTCTTCTTTGAGCGCCAGCAGCTTGCCCGCGTGATAAATCGGCGTGGTGTTGTTGACGTTGCGGGGCTTCCCGCGGACGCTGGGATCGTCGGTGAACGGGTTGCGATAGAGGCCGTAGAGCGAACGGCGCGCGGCGCGCTCTGCCTTCCAGCGCTCGGTTTTGACGTAGCGCATCTTGAAATCGACGTGGCCGTTCTCGAAGCGGAACAGGCTCACCATGCCGTCGCCGCTTAGGAACGTGTCGTCGCCGAGCATGGGCGAATATTGCGGATCGGGGATGGAGCGATACCAGTTGCCGTTGATTTCGGCGGGCACTTCGCCTTCGGTGACCAGGTCGTAGATATCGCACTCGATGCGGGAGGGCGCGTTCCAACCCGCGAAGTCCATCGTGTTAGGGAACGGTTTGGCCATTACTTCACGGCCGCCTTCGCTGTGATGTTAGGCGGCGGCGAGAGCTTCACTTCCTGGCCGGTGACGGGATGCGGATAGTGGAAGGGTAGCGTATCGGTCTGCGGCCAGAGCGGGGGCACGGGTTTTTCGAGCTCGTCGGGACCGGTGGGATTCGTTGGGTACGTGTCGGTGTAGAAGGGCACGTAATTGGGCTTGGTGTAGGCCCAGCCTCTGTCGAAATCGGCGTGGTAGACCGGGCGATAGTTCAGCACCTTGATTTTCCAGATACCGTTTTCCTTGGCATAGACGTTTTCATACAGCGAGCCTTCCCACCACTGGCGCAGCGGATGTGTTTCGTCGGTGTACTCGTGATGGCGGCCGGCCTGCATGAAAACGCGCAGACGCGCGTAGGCGGTCTTGCCGTCAGGCGCTATGTCGATGATGTCCTGCAGCATCATATGATCCAGCAAGTAGCCTTGCACCGGGCCGTTATGGCCGTTGGTGAAGTTCTTGCGGAAGCGGCCGCAATACAAACGGCGCGCGCTTTCCTTGCCGCGGAAAATCCCGCCGATGAAGTGGACCTCGCAATCGTCGGTGAACAGGTCGACCACTTCGTCGTAGAGGCACTTGTCCAGGTAGTAGCCGTATTTGTACTGGAGATCGCGGACGGCTTGGGTGTCCTGGAGGCGGGAGACCTGGGCGGTGAGCTCTTCGACCTTGTTTGCGAGCGCTCGGAACTGTTCGTCGGTAGGCATGCGGGACCTTTCGTGGTTTGATGGCGGAGCGGTGGACCGGCGCCAATGCGATTATATCGGGTTGGCTGTTGGCCGTTGCGTCCCTTGGCGATTCCTCTGTTGCAGCTCGTTCTCTTCTGTACAATCGTACAGATGAAAGTTTACGAGGTTCAAAAAGGCGCCACTGGTCTCGACGGCTTGCGCGCGGCCGAACGTCCCGATCCGCAGCCCGGACCGCGTGAGGTCCTGATTCGCGTTCGCGCCACGTCGCTCAATTATCGCGATCAAATGGTGGTCACCGGGAACTACTTCGGGGGCCCGGTCACGCGCAACCTGATTCCGCTTTCCGATGGCGCGGGCGAAGTCGCTGGCGTCGGGTCCGCCGTGACGCGCTTTAAAGCCGGCGATCGCGTCTGCGGAACGTTTTTCCAGGGCTGGATTTCCGGCCCCATGACCGAGCGCCATCCCGCCCTGGGCAGCCCGCTCGACGGAACGCTCGCCGAGTATATCGTGCTGCACGAGGATGGCGTCGTCCACATGCCCGAGAATCTCTCGTTCGAAGAAGCCGCCACGCTGCCCTGCGCGGGTTTGACAGCCTGGAACGGACTGATGGTTTCGGGAAAGCCCGTGAGACCCGGCGACACCGTGCTTTGCCTCGGTACAGGCGGCGTTTCGATGGCGGGCGTGGTATTCGGCAAAGCTGCCGGCGCGCGCGTGCTCGTCACTTCATCGAGCGACGAGAAGATCGGGCGCGCCCGTTCGCTGGGCGCCGCTGACGGCGTCAACTACAAGACCCACCCCGATTGGGAAAAACAGGTGCTGCAACTTACCGGCGGCCGCGGCGCGGATCACATTCTCGAAAACGGCGGCGCGGGATCGCTAAACAAATCGTTCGGAGCCTGCGCGTTCGGCGGAAAAGTCGCGCTCATCGGTTTTCTGGCCGGCCGTCAGGGCGACATCAATCCCGCTATTCTGATGATGAAGGCCGGCGCCATGGTCGGCATCGGCGTCGGCAGCCGAGCCATGTTCGAAGACATGAACCGCGCCATCGAAGTGAATAAACTTAAGCCGGTGGTGGATAAAGTTTTTCCGTTCGAGAAAGCCCAGGACGCGTTCCGCTGCCAGGCCGCGGGCGATTTCATCGGCAAGGTTGTGATCACGGTTTGACCGCGGAAATCATCGCCGCCGCGACGCTGGGCGCCTGGCTATATTTGTTTACCGCACGGGGCAATTTCTGGCAGATGGGCCTTCCGGCAAAGCCGTCGCGCGATGCGGTTGGCAAGTTCGTTTGCGTCGTCATTCCCGCCCGTAACGAAGAGGCCGGGATCGGTCAGGCCATCGACTCGCTCATAAATCAAGCCGCGCATATCATAGTCGTCGACGACCACAGTTCGGACCGCACGGCCGAAGTCGCCAGGCAACACGGCGCAACGGTGGTGGAAGCAGGGCCTCTGCCGGCCGGATGGTCCGGTAAACTGTGGGCCATCGCGGAAGGCCTGAAATACGCGGCGAAACATGACGAAGGGCCCGCGCCCGATTATTGGCTGTTCACCGACGCCGACATCGTCCACGGGTCTGGCGCGATCGTGGAACTGGTGACGCGCGCCGAAACAGGCAAGCTCGATCTTGTCTCTTACATGGTGAAGCTGCACTGCCGCTCGCTGGCCGAAACGTTGACGATCCCGGCGTTCGTTTTCTTCTTTTTCATGCTCTATCCGCCACTGTGGATCGTGCAACGCGGCCGGAGAACGGCCGCGGCAGCCGGCGGTTGCATTCTGATCCGGCCCGCGGCGCTTGAGAACATAGGCGGCATTGCCGCCATTCGCGGCGAAATCATCGACGATTGCGCGCTCGCCCGCGCGGTCAAACGATCCGGCGGCGCCATCTGGCTCAGCATCACCGAAGAAAGCCGCAGCATCCGCGAGTACAAGACGTTTGCCGAAATCCGCGCCATGATCTCGCGAGCGGCCTTCGCGCAGTTGCGGCATTCGGCGGTGCTGCTCGCGCTCACCATTATCGGAATGGCCGTGGTGTATCTCGCGCCACCGCTTTTGCTGCTTAGCGGGAAACCGCTACCGGCGATTTTCGGCTTGGCCTCGTGGTTTCTGATGATGATCGCCTACGCGCCGGCTCTCAAATTCTATGGCCGTTCCGTATTGTGGGCGCCGCTATTACCCGCTGTCGCTCTCCTCTACATGTCTGCGACACTGAAATCGGCGGTCGCTTACTGGTCCGGCCGCGGCGGCGTCTGGAAGGAACGGGTGCAGGATAGAAATTGAACGACACGGCAAATAAACTCGCCAATATCGCTCGCGGATACGGTGTCGGCTCGCTCGCGCGCCACATCTTTCTCTGCGCGGATCAAACCAAACCCAAGTGCGCCGAACGCGAAGTAACTAACGCGTCCTGGGATTATTTGAAGAAGCGCCTGGCTGAAGTGGGGCTGCTGCAGCCTCCCGATTGCGTCTATCGCACCAAGGCCAATTGCCTGCGGATCTGCGAGAACGGGCCCATCGCCGTGGTTTATCCCGACGGCGTGTGGTATCACTCGGCGACGCCCGAAGTGCTGGAGCGCATCATTCAAGAACACCTGATCGGAGGCCGGCCGGTGGAGGAGTTCGTGTTCGCGGTCAACCCTCTTACTGCAACTCGCTCAGGGCTGTAAACGGTATATCGTCAGACCGCTGAGCAGCTTGGGATAGAAATCGGTCGATTTCTGCGGCATCACGCCGCCGGAAAACGCGACATCGGCCACTTGTTTCACGCTCACGGGCTCGAGCAAAAAACCGATCTGCGCGCCGCCATCGCGAACCTTCCCGTAGGCTGCATCGAGTCCCCGTACGTATTCGATGTGTTTCTGCTCGCGCACCTCTTCGTCGCGAATGCCGAGTGCGTCGCGTAGCAATTCCTGATGGAGTACTTGGACATCGAGCTCGCCGGGCTTCCGATCGCGCTGGTACAGTCCCACGTCCTCGCTTGTGACCAGACCGATCCGAATCTTTTCCGGCGCCGGATTCCGGAAAAGTTGCTTCAACGTATCGAACGAATCGAGCCGCCGTGCTGGGATTTTTTGCGCGAGCTCTGGCGCGATGCCCGTGAGCACGCGATGCGTGGCCAGAATCTCCAGACCCGGCGAGTGCATGTTCACGAAGGTCATCATTACCTTGTCCGCGCCCTTGAGGCCGGGGTTCTCTTTCCGAAAAACCAGTGCGGTCTCGTAACGATGATGCCCGTCCGCGATCAATAGCTTCTTGTCCGCCATCAGCGCCTGGACCTCGGCGATCGTTGCTGGGTCGGAGATCTTCCACATCCGGTTGGTGACGCCGTATTCGTCCTCGAGCGCCGCAACCGGCGCAGCGTTTGCGGCATCGGCCAGCATCTTGTCGATGGCGAGCGCGGGATCGGGATACAGCATGAAGATCTGCCCGAAATGCGCGTGCGTGTGGCGCAGCAGCTCCAGGCGGTCCTTCTTGGGGCCGGAAAGCGTCTGTTCGTGGCAGTAAACTATGCCTTGTGCGTAATCCTCTGCCGCGCCCAGCGCGATGAAGCCCCTGCGCTCGCGCGGCGCGCCCGAATCGGGATCGGAGAATTTCTGGAAGTAAGGGTAAATACTAGGTTCGCCCTCACGTTCTAATATCCCGCTGCCGATCCAATCTTCGAGTAGCCGCGCCGCGCGAGTATAAGGATTATCATTTCCGGTGTCGGCCTGCTTCCGCTCGCCCAAAATGAGGCGAACCGCGTTATATGGGCTCAAGCTCAGATAGCGCGCCTGCATGGCCGGCGAGATCTTGTCGTAGGGCTGTGTGACTAGGTTTTCGATGAATCCCGCGGACGTACTGTAGCGATAGGGCTGAAACGGAAAGATGCGCGCCAAGCGTCAGGATATCAGACGTAACGCGGCATTCCCTCGGTGGGTTCCGGAGGCGCGTAGAATGGTATTGGCACGGGGATTATGAGCCCAAAGAGCGAAGCGATCACCACGGGCAGCCAAGCCGCCGCCAGCAGGAATACCCAGGATGAGCCTGAAGCTCGGTTGCTGGCCGAACAGAAGCGTCACCAAGAGGAATTCCGGAAGTTCGCCTATGCCGTCTCCCACGATCTGCGGGAGCCGGTTCGTATGATCGTCAGTTACGCGCAGTTGCTGGATCGGCGCTATCACGCCCAGTTGGACGGCGACGGCTCGGATTTCATGCAGTACATCGTGGAGGCCGCGCAGCGGATGGACCGGCTGCTGGGCGATCTACTTACCTATTCGCATCAGTTTCGCACTCTCGATCAGCCCGTGGATCTCGTCGAAGCCGAAGCCGCGCTGCAAGGCGCCCTGCTGATGATCGATGCGGCCGTGCAGTCCAGCGGAGCACAAATCACCAGCGAGCCTTTGCCCTCCGTTCACTTCGATTTTGCGCAGTTGACGCAGGTTTTCCGGCAATTGATTACGAATTCGATCACATTTCGCGGAACGGAGCCACCCCGGATTCACGTATCGGCGATTCACGTATCGGCCGCCGACGCCGGAGATGCGGTCCAATTCTCCGTTCGCGACAACGGCCTCGGCATCGACCCGCGCTATCACGAGCAGATTTTCGGAGTCTTCAAGCGTTTGCACGGCCGTGAGTACCCGGGCACCGGTATGGGATTGGCCATCGTAAAGCGCATCATCGAACAGCGCGGCGGAAAAGTCTGGGTGGAAGCGGCGCCTGGTGAGGGCTCCACGTTTCACTTCACGGTGCCGGTGTAGATCCGCGGCATTTTTCCAATAGCCAATTCGGTCTAGAGCGTGCCAGGACTTTTGGGACATCCTGTCTCATCGCCTGACAACTTGTCGAAGGCAAAGTGTCTCACCGCCATCTATATAACACATTCTAAAGCTATTTTGTTTGGATCGCCAACTGCCGTACCAAGGGCGGAGATACGAACCGCCTATGAAATCAGTAATCCGATTCATCCTGATCAGCCCCATTTTGATCAGCCTGGTTGCCTCGGTCGCATTTGGCGGTTCCAAAGTCTCTTCCGACATGCCCTCCGCCACGCGCAGCGGCATGGTGGATGTGATTGTCCAATACAAGACCTTCGCGGCCCGCAGCACCGGGACCGCACTCAGCCTGGGCCAAGTCCAGCGCGAGTTTCGCAGTATTCCGGCGGTCCATCTGACCGTGCCGGTTTCGATGGTGCGCACCCTGGCGTCTGACCCGCAGGTGGTCTACGTTTCGCCTGTGCGCACCACGGTTGGATTCCTGGATATCAGCACTAAAACCGTCAATGCGCCTGCTCTGTGGGCCGAGGGATTGGACGGCACGGGCGTGGGGATCGCGGAGATTGACAGTGGCGTCGCTCTGAAGGCGGATCTGGCGTCGAAGGATGGTTCCCACTCGCGCGTGGTCTTCAGCGAAAGCTTCGTGCCGGGCGAGGACGCGTCCGACCAGTACGGCCACGGGACGCACGTTGCGGGGATTCTGGCCGCGAATGGCGCGGCTTCCACGGGCCCCAATTTTACGCATACGTTCAAAGGCGTAGCGCCGAACGCGAACATAGTCAACCTGCGCGTGTTGGACTCGAACGGCCAGGGCAGCGAATCTGACGTGATCGCCGCCATCGATGAAGCAATCGCGCTGAAGGACCAATACAACATTCGCGTGTTGAACCTTTCGCTCGGCCATCCGGTGTACGAGAGCTTCACGCTCGACCCGCTATGCCAGGCGGTGGAAGCGGCGTGGAAGGCCGGAATTACGGTGGTGGTGGCGGCGGGCAACATGGGCCGGGACAATTCGCTCGGCACGCTAGGCTACGCGACCATCAATTCTCCGGG
>JASIGB010000490.1:0-2919 GCA_030045355.1 Bryobacteraceae bacterium | reverse complement strand
TTGGCGACAATCTCTTCGACGACTTTGCTCGACGGGGTGTTGGGAATATCGGCCGCGGGCAAGGCGACCGCGCACACACCGGCAAATCCAAGCGCGAGGACGGGGACAAGCAACTTCATACACTCCATTATGGACGAAAGGACGCCGGGTGGGGCCGGCTACTCAGGGTATTTTTGCCTAACAAGCCGGGCCGGACGGGTTGAGAAACAGGTCGGCAACAGTGAGCCGTTCAGGATACAGTACCCTGAGGACCATCGCGGGTTCTGAAGTAACGTAATCGCGCTTATAATTCGAATTGCCGATGTCAGCGCCATCCGCGGTTACGTTGACGGGCCTGCTCAAGGCCTGGAGCGACGGGGATCCGTCCGCGCTCGAACGGCTGACGCCCATCGTCTACTCCGAGCTGTATCGCATCGCGCAGCACAATATGGCTCGCGAGCGTCACGGGCATCTGCTGCAGCCTTCTGCTCTGGTGAATGAGGCATTTTTGCGGCTGATGGGCAGTGCGCCGGTGGAGTGGTCCAGCCGCGCGCACTTCTTTGCGGTTTCGGCCCGTTTGATGCGCCAGATTCTGATCGATTTCGCGCGCGCGCAAGACACGCGCAAGCGCGGCGAGCGGCCGCCGCACGTGGACCTCGCCGAGGCCGAAGGGGTTGCCGAACATTCGATCGAGCCGCTGGATTTGATCGATCTCGACGGGGCTCTGAACGATTTAGCGCAACTGGACCCGCGCCAGGCGCAGGTAGTGGAGCTGCGCTATTTCGGCGGCCTGGAGAATCCGGAGATCGCGGTGGTTTTGGGGATCTCCGAGCCCACGGTAGTCAGGGACTGGCGCGCCGCGCGGGCCTGGCTCTTCGACCGGCTACAGCCCTAAGCGCCAGCGGGCTTAACCACGGGCCTGGCGGCGCCATAACGCGATCACCAAACCAATCCTAGAATACCCACGAGACCCCATGAGGCGGGCTCCGGACTAGGCACGATCATAGTTTCGAGCATTCCTCCAAACTTTAGATGGGTCCAGCCAGATCTCTCATACACCGGCGTTTCCATCCTAGAGCCAGGCCGAGGGCCAAAGCCAGCAGTGCCACCGTTGTCAGGGAGGAAGGTTCCGGAACCGCGCTTGTCGTGAGGTCAGTGATCGTAAAGGTTCCAGATCCTGGGATGTTAATATCTTGCGATGCGTCGGTACTGATGTCGGCAGGCTCCCCTTGGAGAAACCCATTTCGTATGGTGTAGCCGGATCCGAATGTGAATTCTTCGGGGCCGTCAAAACTGTAAGCTGGGTCGGCACTCCCGAGACAATTGGATTGACCCTCTAAAAACTCAAAAGCCACCTCAGATTGAGAAAGTGTTATGCAAAATGGCCCAGTTGCACCGGTATAGGAAGTTGGTGTTGGACAGAGTGAAATCGAATTGGATGCCTGAAACCGTGATGAGCAGGTCCGAGAAGCCCGATACGTCCGTGTAGGAAAACGATCCAGTCGGCGTTGGCCGATGTAGCATCGAAGTTGCTACTGTACGTGTCGGCGAAGCATGGCGCCACCCACGCTAGGAACAACCATGCTGGGCACGATCCACCGCGCGGCGATCCGCGTCGCTCCTGTACTAAGCCCCACTGCGGTTTCGCCGTGCCCGGTAGGCAGCAACGAATAGGCACACGGCGCCGCCGAAGAGCAGTGGCAGGCTGGATGGTTCTGGTGTGGACACCAGCGGCGTGCCGTCGATTTGGAACTGGGCACTGTCAGTGCCAGTGGTCCAAGATGATCCTCCGTCAGTGCTTTCGGCTTGCGGGACAGAGCTTGAACCGTTGATGGCCCAGAGGGCGCCCGTGTTCTGGGCCGACGGCGCCAGCACAAGCCAGTACTCGGTCCCAGCGGTTAGATCGATGGGTGTGAACGAATTGGCCGTTACTATGTCGAAACCGCCGTTCTGCGAATACAGGTCGCTTCCAAGTTCTCCGAGGTCAGTGCCGGGCGCCCCCGAGTTGTTCGAATACAGAAAGGCGTCGACCCCCACTCCCGTCGGGGTGCTTATGAACACCTCCGCGTCCGTCATCGAAAAATTTCCGGTTGATGTGAAGGCCTCGGCTTCCTCTTGCACGCCAAAATCGGCGCCGGCAATCTCGATGGAAGAGCAGCAAACGTCATTCACATTCGAAAAGATTACGTCGGCGTGAAGCGCGAGCGGGGCTGTGACTCCTGCCGCCAACGCCAAAGCCATTGAGCTTCGGACCAAACTCGACAAGAAACCCCGTGTTAACTGCGCCGCGATCCGCGTTGCTCCTGTAAGCTTGTTCATTCTGTCGGCCCTCCCCGGCCTGCGACCCCTCATAATAGATAGGCGAGAAATTCGCGCCAGGACGATCACCTCATGCCAGCGGAGACCGCATGCTCACCCGCCGCGTAGCGGTCGGCTCCATTACGTCCATTACACTCTTTCTGGCTTGCTGCGCTCGAACGCGGAGCTCGGGTCAAGACCGTGGCAATTGGCTCATGTACGGCCGGACATACGATGACGATCGGTTCAGTCCTCTGGACCAGATCAACGAGCAAACCGTCGGCAAGCTCGGTCTCGCCTGGAGCCGCGAACTCGGCACCACGCGTGGGTTGGAAGCGACGCCCCTGGTGAAAGACGGCGTCCTCTACACCACGGGTTCGTGGAGCGTGGTGTACGCCATCGACGCCAAGACTGGAAATCTGCGCTGGACCTACGATCCCCAAGTTCCCCGCCAGCGTGCGATGTTCATCTGTTGCGATGTGGTGAATCGGGGCGTGGCGCTGTACCGCGGCAAGGTATTTGTGGGCACTTTGGACGGCCGGCTGATCGCGCTCGACGAGCGCAGCGGCGCGCGCGTGTGGGAGGTCTCCACGGCCGGCAGCGCGAAGCCCTATTCGATCACCAGTGCACCACGAATCGCGG
>JASIGB010000489.1:0-3641 GCA_030045355.1 Bryobacteraceae bacterium | reverse complement strand
CTTCGCCGGTTTCGAGCGCAGGATTCACTGTATCGGGCGAACGCTTCGTGACCGCGCCCTCGACGGCCACCACGTACTCGGAGCCGAGCAGTTCGGCCTTGGCGTGCAGTTCGGGATTATCGGCGTGGAAGACGATTTGCGTGACGCCGTCGCGGTCCCGCAGATGAATGAAGAACACACCGCCCAGATCGCGGCGGCGATGCACCCAGCCCATCAGCAGCGCGGTGCTTCCCACGTCGGAGGCGCGTAACTGGCCGCAGGAATGGGTGCGGCGCAGGTCGCCCAAAAAGTCTAACGGTACTTGCTCAGGCATTCTTGGACTCTTTCGAGGAGTTGTGTACGGGGAATCTGCACTTGCACCTGACTTTCCATGTCTTTGATCGAAATCTCGCCGGCGGCCGTCTCGGTTTCGCCGCAGATAATGGCGGCGCGCGCGTTCAGTTTATTCGCGATCTCGAAAACCTTCTTCAATTTTCCTTCCGCCATCTCCACGCGGATGCCTTGCGCGCGTAGTTCGGCCGCAGCGTTCGAGGCGGCGCGGCGAGTAGCTTCATCGCCAATAAACGTGACAATGACGAGGGGATCTTCTCTTACGGGCGAACTGGCTTCCAGACTCATGACGAGCCGGTCCTCACCGATCGAGAATCCGATGCCGGGCGAATGCACGCGCGATCCGAGCGCTTCGGCCAAACCATCGTAGCGGCCGCCGCCCAACACCGAATTCTGCGCGCCCAGCGATCCGTGCACGATCTCAAACGTCGTGCGCATGTAGTAATCGAGACCGCGGACCATGCGCGGCCGGACTTCGTAGCAAATCTTGCGATCGTCCAGGTGCGATTTGACCGCGTTGAAATGCGTGCGGCAGGGATCGCACAGATGATCCTGGATGGACGGCAGCGCGTTGATGATGTCTTGGTCCTCAGGCACTTTGCAATCGAGCACACGCAGCGGATTCGTATCGGCGCGGCGCTGGCAATCCTCGCACAGGCGCGATTTGACGTCCTGGAGTTTCTCTTTTAGCAGCGCGACGTACTGCGGGCGGCAATTTTGGTCGCCGACGGAATTGATGAGGAGCTGAAAACCTTCCAGGCCCGCGCGCCGCAGCAGGTCGATGACCATCTCGATCACTTCGGCATCCACGCCGGGCGATTCCGATCCGATGGCTTCGGCGCCAATCTGAAAAAACTGGCGATAGCGGCCCTTCTGCGGGCGTTCGCGGCGGAACATGGGGCCGATGTAGTAGAGCTTCTGCAATCCCGGCTTTTGATCCAGGCGATGCTCGATATAGGCGCGCATCACCGATGCCGTGGCTTCCGGGCGCAAGGTGAGCGAACTGCCGTCGCGATCGTCGAAGGTGTACATTTCCTTGCTGACGATGTCGGTCTCTTCGCCCACGCCGCGAGCGAACAGCGCGGTTTCTTCGAGAATCGGCGTGCGGATTTCCTGGTAGTTGTAAACCCGAAACACTTCGCGCGCCACCGCCTCCACCTGGTTCCAGACGGCACTGGAGGGCGGAAGAATGTCACGCGTGCCTTTGACTGCTTTGATCATTGCTTCAGCATGGTTCTACGAGCGGCGCTCGTTTTCCAGCCGGGTGTTCTTCAAGCCGGCTCTTCCCGGTAAATGCGCGCGGCTTCGACGTACCGGTCGGTGTTCTGGCGAAAACGCTCGCGTTCTTCCTCGGTGACGGAGCGCTTGACCTTGGCGGGCACGCCCATCACCATGCTCTCGGGAGGGATTTCGGCGCCTTCCGGCACCACGGCGCCCGCGGCGATCACCGATCCTTTTCCGATCTTAGCGCCGTTCAGCACGACGGCCGCGATTCCGATCAGGCATTCGTCCTCGACGGTGCAGCCGTGCAGCATCACCATGTGGCCGACGGTAACGCGATTGCCGATTTGCAGCGGGAATCTCCCGGCGTCGCAGTGCAGTACCGAATTGTCCTGGATATTAGTCTCGTAGCCGATGCGGATCGCATTGACGTCGCCGCGGGCGGTGACGTTGGGCCAGATGCTGGAGCGTTCCCCCACCACCACGTCTCCAATTACCTGGGCGCTTTGATCGATGTAGGCGGAAGCGGCGATCTTGGGGAGGACGCCGCGATAGGCACGAATCACGGTGTAAGACTAGATCGTAACATACGCCGGCCCTGTTTCCCTCCCGGCTCGATAAACTGTAGATAGATGCAGGTGATCGAGGCCGAGACGAATTCGGGATCGCGCCGTGACGAGGTCATGGAGCGATTGTTCACGGACCTGCAAGTCGCCAGATTCAACCAGCTTTACTACCAGGCAAGGGCGAAGTCGGTAAAGCGCATGATTACCGGTGCAAATATCATTGCAGCGCTGGCCGCGAGTGCGGCGTTTACGGGCTTGCTGAGGGAACTAGGAACGGTGTGGCTGCAATCGCTCATGGTACTGGCGGCTATCTTCGCCGCGATTGGTCCCGTGCTCGGTCTGGAAGACAAGTATTCGCGGTTGGAGCGGGCGGGTCTCGGGCATGCCATCGCCAAGGATCGGATCTGGAGTCTCCTTCGCGACTTGAAACTGTCGGACCTCGATGGTACACATGAGGCGCGCGAGCGGGAAATCAATGCCTTCCGCGATGCGTTGAGCGCGCTCGACGAGGAGCCGCACGATTCGCTCCGGCGATCCTGCTGGGAAAAGGTGGAACAGGAGCTGCCGGCCGATAAAGCCTGGACCATAATATGACGCAGCCTTTGGAGAAGCGCGGAGGGCAGCAGCCTCCGGCGCCTCCGAAGCGGCCTCCGCCGCCCCTCCGCCTCCGCCCAAAAAATCAAACCAATAGCTGTTCCGCCGATCTACGTCACAGCGTCTATGCCAGCCGCAGATACGCGGACCAGCAACGAAACCGCTACACTGCCCACATGCTATTCATGGTCATTGAACGCTTCAAGAATGGCGATGCTCTCGAGGTCGGCGAGAGGTTCCGGAAGTCCGGACGGATGCTGCCGCCCGACGTTGCCTACCAAGCCAGTTGGGTGGATCCTGTGGGAGGGCGCTGTTTTCAGGTAATGGAAGCGGCGAGCCGGGAGCTACTCAACACCTGGACCAGCCGTTGGGAAGACCTGATCCACTTTGAAATCGTCCCGGTGCAGACCTCCTGCGAATTCTGGTCTCTCATGAATCGATCGGAGAAGTCGAAATGAGCCGCTAGCGCCTAAAATTGGCCCGAAACCTCCCTCAATCCCCCGCAATCTCTTAGACGGATGTAAGCGTGCTGAAACCACTTTCGCTCTTCCGCGACGCCTTGCCTTCTGCCAGAATGAACTTGAACGCATTTGGCACCCTTTCCATCGGAGACTCATAAAATGCAATTGCGCGTGCTCGCATTTGTGTTGGCTGGGGGCAAAGGCACCCGCCTTTACCCGTTAACCAAGGAGCGGGCCAAACCCGCCGTGCCTTTCGGCGGACGATACCGGATCGTCGATTTCGTTCTGAGTAACCTGATTAATTCCGGCATTTATTCCATCTACGTCCTGGTCCAGTTCAAGAGCCAGTCCTTGCTGGAACACCTGCGCGAGGGATGGGAGGCCTCGAGCCTCCTGCGCAACCATTTCATCATCCCGGTGCCGGCACAAATGCGCTCGCAGGGTGAAGACTGGTACCGCGGCACCGCCG
>JASIGB010000488.1:0-4845 GCA_030045355.1 Bryobacteraceae bacterium | reverse complement strand
ACACTGAAAATCTTCTTTGCCGACCGACTGAAGTAGACCTGGCGGTCAAAACTGTAAATGTATCCGCCAGCATCGAGGATATGTTGTTTCGTTGCAGTCGGCGTCACGGCAAATCCCCTTTTTTATTATTGTAGCCACGACAATCGTCCGGCGAAAACAGGCAGATACAAGTCACCCCGAGCCATGAGCCAGCGCTTGGTGAGAGGCACCTTACGGCATACGCGACGCCGTGTACGCGACGATATCGAGGATGTCTTCGTCGCTCAGGTGCGCGACCACGGGCTTCATCAACTGCGTCCAGGTACCGTTGCGCGCACCCTCCCGCATGTCGTACAACTGGCGCGCAACATAGCTGGGCGAGCGCCCGGCGATGCCCGGCACCGGCCCCAAGCCTTTCAAGTCGGCTCCGTGGCAAAGCGCGCACTGCGTGGTTCGGCCTGCGCCCTTCGTCACCAGCGCCTCGCCGCGCTTAATGCTGCCCGGCGGCACGTAGGCGATGAATCCCGAGTGCGGGTTGCGCAGCACCTCGGTACCTTCGGCGTTCACCGGCGTTTCGATGATGCGCTTGCCGAGCGGCTCCTTTTCATTGCCTTCCAGCGTGAGGAACATGCCGCCCGCCAGGCGCGTCTTCGGCACCATATTGGTTTCTTCCACCTGAATCCAGGGCGTCCACTTCATCGACCCGAAATAAACGGCCGCGGCTTTGATCTCGTCCTCGCTCATGTTCTTGGCGTAGGTGATCATGAAGTTGGTGTTGGCTTTGCGCGGCTCGGAGCTCTTGCGCAGGCCGTCGCGAAAATCGTGCATCTGCTGTATGAAATAGTCCACCGGCAGCCCCGCGACCCCGGCGTTTTCGGGCCGGCCCTTGCCGTTGGGATAATGGCACAGGCCGCACGCCCACACCTCGGGCTGTTTGCCGTGCGCGACGACGTCCGGCATGCTGGGGTGGTCGCCCGGAAACCAGTCGCCCGGACCGAAGCGGTTCGAGATTTGCGCGCGCGTGAATTCAGCCGTGCTACCGTCGAGATGTTTCAGGCTGGTGTCAGGAGCGGGCTGAGCGGCGGGCGGGGCGCCGGCCGGTGGAGCGGGCGAGATGGCGTAGGCCCACGGAAGCGGGCCGTCGGCGGTGGAAGCCGGCAACGCGACGAGGACCCCGGCTAGGGTCAAGATAAGCATCCCAAACAGAGTTCGCATGGAGGATCTCCTTGGATCTTTGAGCAACCCGCGCAAAACGGAGCGCGGCGCGAAACAGTTCCTGTCCTGCCTTGTGGTGCGCGCCGCACCCTTCGCGCTTCTTAAGTCAGTCTCCCACAACGAAGACCGGGCGAGCTTACTTTTCCGTATGGAGGTGCGCCTGCGCCTCTGTGGGCTAGCTGGAGATCATATCACGTGCACGGCAGATACAGGCAAGGTTGAGGAAGATTCATGTTACAGGACGTAATCCGAAGGACGCCGAAGCGCGTCTGAAGGGGCTGAGAGGTACCATATTTACGAAAGGGATTGCTCGATGCTAAAGACACGATTGATAGGATTTGTTTTTGCGGGGCTTTTGACGTTCGGCGCATTCGGCCAGGAGGTTGTGGTGCGGGTGGCGCCGCCGCATGCGGTGGCGGAAGTACGGGGTGTCGCGCCGGGACACGGTTATGTGTGGATTGCCGGGTATCATCGCTGGGACGGCAGAGCGTACGTCTGGGTCCCAGGCCGATGGGAACTCCCTCCGCGCCCGCATGCCAAGTGGGTGGCACATCGCTGGGTCAAACGGCACGGCGGATGGGTGTTGGTAGAAGGCCATTGGCGCTAATCAACCGGGGCATTCCACCGCGTAACGGATTTTTAACTCGCAGTTTACTGAGAGTTACTTCTTAAAGCGCAGTTACTGAGAGTTATTAAATCGATTTTCTGGAACAAAATGGAAGCCGGAATGGTAACCAAGTAACAGCCTTGCATCGGGAATTTCTCCGGCTTCCACCTAGAGGGTGTTGACTCTTCTGTTGGACCGTGGCGAGCGCTCTTTGTTTCAGGCGCCGGAAAAATTCTAGTTCTACCGCGCCTGCGAAAGGCTCTCCTGAATCCTGCTGGAGAGATCCTTCGTCGGGTGCGTCTCCAGTGCGGCCATCAATTCGTGTTTGGCATCGCCGGTCTGCTTGTCTTGCAACAATGCGACGGCTAGATGATAGCGGAACAGCGGCTCATTCGGGTGCTTCGCTACCAATGCGCGAAGCACCTGGATAGCAGGCCGGTTCAACCCGCGTTTGACGTACAACCAGCCCAAGGTATCGAGCGCGGCCGGACTCGCAGGGAACTTTCTGATCACGTTCTGAGACAGACTCAGCGCCTGGTCGAGATCCGTCCCGGTTTCAGCCAGATCGAACGCCAGATTATTCATCGCCACGTAGTTGTTGGGGTCGAGCGCAAGCTCTTTTTTGAGCATCGGTATAGCCTGCTGGACCTGCCCATGATCGCTTTCGAAAATCGCAATTGCGCCCAATATATTCGTGTCGCCCTGCGCCAGGGCCGCGGCCTTTTCATAGCTAGCTAACGCGTCCTTGGTGTCGCCTTGCTTTTGATATAGCTCGCCGAGCGAGAGATAGGGCTGCGCCGATTGGGGATCCTTCGATTCCATCCAGCGATATTGCTGGCTGGCTAGGTCGAACCTACCTTCCTCGACGGCCACCGATGCCAGCATCACGCGCAGCGGGCGGGAATCGGGGCGCAATTTGATCTCGTTTTCCAGCAGCGCTCGCGCCTTCTCCGGCTGGTGCTCGACGGCGCACAGTTCCAGCAGCCCCCGTAGCGGGCGCAAATCCGTGGAACCTGGCTGATACAAGCGACGGTATAGCGTCTCGGCCTGGGCATAATCCTTCTCGCCGGCGGCCAGCGCCGCTGACACCAAGTCCACTTCCTTGGAATTGGCCTGTTGCTTGGATACAACGCGCAACTCGCTCTCAGCCTCACGATAGGATTTGTTTCCCACCAGGGCCGCCGCACGCAGCAGCCGGGCGTCGAAGTTGTTCGGATCGAGCGCCAGCGCTTCGTTCGCCGACTCGAGCGCCACGGAATATTGCTGCGAGCTCTGGGCGATCTGCGCTTCGAGCAGGCGCGGAAGGACGTAATCGTTGCGCAGTTGGGCACTCTTTCGCGCCGCTTGCCAGGCCGCCGGCGCATCAGCGTGATCCCAATACCATAGCGCCAGGTTATATTGGACCGCCTCGTTGTTCGGGTATTGTGCCGCGAGCGCCTTCAACTCCGTCCCCGCCGCGTTGTGCTCGTGGGGGTTCTGGCTCTCCCGCAGCAGCACGGCGCGCTCGAAGCGCGCCACGGGATCGTTAGGCTTGGCCTTTAACATCTCGTTCAGTTCGGCAATGGCTTCCTCGCGTTGGCCCAGCGCCTCCAAGGCGCGCTCCATTCTCCCGAGGTAGAGATCCTTAGACGCCGCATGCTGCATTCCGGCCCGATATTGAGCCAGCGCGGCGTCCCATTCGTGATAGCCCGCGTAGAAATCGCCCACCGCAGCATGGCCGTCCGGGAAATCCGAATGATCGTCCAGGATTTTCTCTAGCTCCTGGGACATCTCCCGATTGCGCCCAGCGGTGCGGTACAGATTGGCCAACTCGAGGCGAGGATGCGCGTCCTTGGGACGAGCGGCGATCTCGGCACCGAGCAGAGATTCCGCGGCCCCCGGCCGTTGCGTCCGCACGTAATGCTCTTCCAAGAGGGCATAGGCCTGCGAGTCTTTGCGCAACGCGAGGAAATGTTTCAGCAGCTCTTCGCCTTCACGATCCTGGTTTTGCCGGAACAACACCTGCGCCAGCGCACGCACCACATTAGGATCGTTCGGACGAATCGCATCCGCCCGCCGAAAATTCCGCAGGGCTTCATCGTATTTGCGGTCCACCACCAGGACATCGCCGCGAAGCCGTAAGCCATCGAAAGAATTCGGATCCTTCTGCAGAAGAATGTCCGCCTCTCGCGCCGCTCGGTCATACAGGATTTTTCGCGTGGGCATTACCTGGTAGGCCTCAATCGCGACGCTGGCCAGCTCGACGCCATAGGCGTCATTAGAGGGCGCGAAGTCCACCGCTCGTTGAAGATCGTCCAACGCGTCGGCGCCGCGGCCGAGCTGATACTCGAGCGTGCCCAGCCGGTAATAACCCTCGGCGAATTTAGGATCCTTTGCGACGCTGTTGCGGTATTCGATCTCCGCGCCGGCATACTTGCCCGCCGTCCGTAGCCGGTCGCCCCGCGCCACGTAGGACTGAGGCGACTTACTGCACGCGAGTTGAAAAAATACAAGAATCCCCACCCACCCGGCGCGTTTCATACTCGGGTTAGACCGCGTGCGTGGCGAATTGTTTCATAACAAAACAATAGGGAAGTTTACCGTGATTCCTGGTACGAGTTACGCGTGGCTCTCACTTTAAGAGACGGCTTTTCCGGGATATTATGCTGCCAGAGCGATGAATCGAAGCGCGACGGTACGTCGCTCTTCGGAGCTTCGAGGTAGCACTTTAGGATCAGCTCTGCGGGCATTTCGGCGTAAGAGCACCAGATGTATGTCACATGTTCAGCCAGGAGGGCCAATGAAATTTTTCGCGCACACTTTGATGGGGTCCGGTTTGGGTCTCATCCTACTGACGGCCACGCCGTCATTCGCAAGCGTCACCGACACTTTAAATCTCGGGGGCACAGGAACGGTAACCGTAACGGCGACCAGCATCACATTCAATGAGAACAACACTTCACCGGCCGGCAGCTCGACGTCGGTCGGCGTGGGAACCACTGTCCCCGGCGTCACCCCCGGACAGCCCGTGGATATTAACGGCGGCGGCACGATCTCGGAAATAG